>DATKFT010000545.1:0-5316 GCA_035544335.1 Pseudorhodoferax sp. | reverse complement strand
TAGAACATGTCTGTGGGCAGGCCGACGATGGCCTCCACCAGGTCGTTCTCCAGCACGTAGCGGCGGATCTCGCTCTCGCCGCTGCCGGCGCCGCCCGTGAACAGCGGCGAGCCGTTGAGCACGATGCCGAAGCGGCTGCCGCCTGCGCCATTCACCACGGGCGCCATCTTGGCCAGCAGGTGCATCAGGAACAGCATGGAGCCGTCGCTCACGCGCGGCAGGCCGGGGCCGAAGCGGCCGTCGAAACCCTTGGCCTCGTGCTCCAGCCGCACGGCCTTCTCGACCTTCTTCCATTCGACGCCGAAGGGCGGGTTCGACAGCATGTAGTCGAAGCGGCGGCCGGCGTGGCCGTCGTCGCTGAGCGTGTTGCCGGCCACGATGTTCTGCACCGGCTGGCCCTTGATCAGCATGTCGGCCTTGTAGATGGCGTAGCTCTCGTCGTTGAGCTCCTGGCCGAACATGGTGAGGCTGGCGCGCGGGTTGTGTTCGGCCAGGAACTCCCCCGCGATGGACAACATGCCGCCCGTGCCGGCCGTGGGGTCGTAGATGGTGCGGACCACGGCGTTGCCGGGCGTGAGCACGTCGTTGTCCTCGATGAACAGCAGGTTCACCATCAGGCGGATCACCTCGCGCGGCGTGAAATGCTCACCGGCCGTCTCGTTGCTGATTTCGGCGAACTTGCGGATCAGCTCCTCGAACACCTGGCCCATGGCGGCGTTGTCCACGGCCTCGGGGTGCAGGTCGATGCCCGCGAATTTCTCGACCACCAGGTACAGCAGATTGGCCTTGGCCAGCCGCTCGACCTGGGAGTGGAAGTCGAAGCGCTCGAAGATGTCGCGCGCCTCCGGCGAGAAGGCCTGCACGTAGGCGTAGAGGTTCTGGCGGATGTGGTCCTGGTCGCCCAGCAGCCGGGCCAGGTCCAGCGGCGAGGTGTTGTAGAAGCTCTGGCCGGATCGGCGCAGCAGGAAGGCCTCGGGCGGCACACCCGCACGGGTCTTGGCTTCGAACTCCTTGAGCACGGCCGGCTTGGTGGCTTCGAGCACGCAGTCCAGCCGGCGCAGCACGGTGAAGGGCAGGATGACGCGACCGTATTCGGACTGCTTGTAGTCGCCGCGCAGTAGATCAGCGACGGACCAGATGAAGGACGACAGGGCCTGGTGGTTCATGGAAAGGGAGAGTCGGCCTGGGTGCATGGACCCATGCTTGAAATGCACTTGCGGGGCGCATGGTAGCGGCCCCATCCCTCCAACTGCGGGAAGGCTTGCGGCATCATGGGGCGCAGTCACCTACTGGCTGCATCGAACGCACCGTTGCCCGCCGCCCCCCCATGCCCGACTCCCTCACCTCCCTCCGCCACCAACTCGCCGCCTTCGCCGCCGAACGCGACTGGCAGCAGTTCCACGCCCCCAAGAACCTCGCCTGTGCCCTCAATGTCGAAGCCGGCGAATTGCTCGAACACTTCCAGTGGATGACGGAGGCGCAGAGCCGCGCGCTGGAGCCCGAGCAGAAGCAGGCCGTGGCCGCCGAGATCGCCGACGTGCTGCTCTACCTCGTGCAGCTCGCCGACGCGCTGGGCATCGACCCCATCGCCGCGGCGCAAGACAAGATCCTGGTCAACGCGCAGAAGTACCCCGTGGCCAGCGCGCGCGGCAACAGCCGCAAGCACGGCGCGCCTTGATCGGCGGGCCGAGGCCGCGGCCTCACGCACGCGCGCCGCGACGCTCTCGAGAACCTTCGCATCGGCCAGGCCGGGCAGCAGCACCACGAACGCGTCGCCGCCCGTGCGCACCACCCCATCGCCACGGCGCTTCTGCTGCTGCAGCACCCGCCGCCTGGCGCCACCACGGCCCCGCGCCCATGCGGTTAGAGTAGCCGCGCTTTTGCACCTCCCTCAACCCCTGGAGCCTTCATGCCCAAAGCCTATTGGATCTCGACCTACCGCTCGGTCAACAACCCCGACAAGCTCGCCGCCTACGCCCAGCTGGCCGGCCCCGCCATCACGGCCGGCGGCGGCCGCTTCCTCGCGCGTGGCCTGCCCGCCAAGGTCTACGAAGCCGGCCTGGAGCAGCGCACGGTGCTGATCGAGTTCGACAGCGTCGCGCAGGCCGTGGCCACGCACGACAGCGCGGCCTATGGCGCGGCGCTGGACGCGCTGGGCGATGGCGCCGAGCGCGAGATCCGCATCGTCGAAGCCGCCTGATGCGCTGCGGCGCGCAGGCCGCGCCGCGGACCTGTTCTTGAAAGCGCCCTTGCCACCCGTGCAGCTGCGGCCCGCCACGCCGGCCGACGTGCCAGGCATGTTCCAGGTGCGCACGGCGGCCACCGAGAACGCGCTCAGCGCGGCAGAGCTCGCGGAGCTCGGCATCACGCCCGCGGCGATCGCGCAGATGCTGCGCGCCGCGCCCTGCGGCTGGGTAGTGCTGGACGGCGGCACCGTCGTGGGCTTTTCGATGGTGGACCTGGACGAGGCCTGCCTGTTCGCAGCCTTCGTGCTCGCCGCGCACGAGGGCCACGGCATCGGCACGGCGCTGATCCGCGCGGCCGAAGAGGCGCTGTTCACGCGCCATGCCACAGCCTGGCTCGTCACGGCCGCGGCGAGCCGCGCCGCGCGCCTGTACCGCCACCTGGGCTGGGGCAACGCGGTGGACCAGGGCGACGGCGACATCCGCCTGGAAAAGCAGCGCCCCGCGCCATCCATTCCGGCAGCGGACTGACGCTGCCGGCGCTTTCCGCTCAGCGGCAGGCCGGGAAGCGCCGGAATGCGCTCGGCGGCCTTGTGCATGGGCTGCACGATGTGCTGCTGCGTCGGTGTGTTGGGCGAATGCATGCCGCAGCAGGCACCAGACCGCGCATGAGCCCATCGTGCGGGCGCAGCGCGCTGCAGGTGCACGGGCAGGGCTTTCCGTTCATCAGGCGCCGCAGCGGCGCAGACCCGCAGCCATGCGCGCGGGCAGGCCCTGCTGCCGTCGCGTCAGGCCGCCGGCTGCCAGGCCCCCACGGCCAGCCCATCGAGCGTGTACGGCCCGATGGCCGCACGCACCAGGCGCAGCGTGGGAAAGCCGGCAGCGGCCGTCATGCGGCGCACCTGGCGGTTGCGGCCTTCGGTGATCACGAGTTCGACCCAGGTCGTCGGGATCGCCTTGCGCACGCGGATGGGGGGGTCGCGCTCCCACGGCACGGGAGCGGACGGCAAGAGCCGCGACCGCGCGGGCCGCGTGATGCCGTCCTTGAGCGCGATGCCGTTGCGCCATGCGGACAGCGCGGCCTCGTCCGGCACGCCCTCGACCTGCACCCAGTAGGTCTTCTCCATCTTGAAGCGCGGATCGGCGATGCGGGCCTGCAGGCGGCCATCGCCGGTCAGCAGCAACAGGCCCTCGCTGTCGGCATCCAGGCGGCCTGCGGCATAGACACCGGGCAATGCGATGAAATCCTCCAGGCCGCGCCAGCGGCCTTCGGCCGTGAACTGGCTCAGCACGCCATAGGGCTTGTTGAAGCGGATGAGGCGTGCGGCGTCGGAAGAATGGCTGGGCTGCGCTGGCATCCGCGCAGTATGCCCATGGGCATGCGGCCCTGCGGCCCTGCGGCCCGGACGCCGGCTTCGGAGGCGGAGAGGGCACTCAGGTAGTGCGTCAGGTGTAGAGCTTCTCCAGCGCGTCCCACGCGGGCTTGCCGACCAGGCGCTGGCGCTCCGCAAACGGCGTGACCAGGCCGCTGCCCTCCTGCACTTCCTTCTCGTCGCGCAGCACGGTCAAGGCCTTCTGCATGCCGGCCACGGCCCCCTGCAGCGCGGCGTTGGCGTACAGCACGATGCCGTAGCCCAGTTCGCCAAGCTGGTCGGCGTTGAAGATCGGCGTGCGCCCGCCGATCACCATGTTCATGAGCTGGGGCCTGGCCAGGCGCTGCGGCAGCGCACGCACCTCTTCCGGCTCGGTGACGGCTTCGACGAACAGGATGTCGGCCCCGGCCTCGGCGAATTTCTGCGCACGCTCCACGGCGGCCTCGAAGCCATGCGTGGCGGCCGCATCGGTGCGGGCCATCACGAGGAAGTCCGGGTCGTGGCGCGCATCGACCGCGGCCTTGATCTTGCTCACGGCCTCCTCGGTGGAGATGACCTCCTTGCCCGAGAAATGGCCGCAGCGCTTGGGCGCGACCTGGTCTTCGAGCTGGATGCAGTCGGCCCCCGCGCGCTCGAGCACGCGCACCGTGTGGCGCACGTTGAGCGCGTTGCCGAAGCCTGTGTCGGCGTCGACGAGCAGCGGCACGTCCACGGCGTCGCGGATGCGCGCCGTGTGGTCGGCGATTTCGTGCAAGCCCATGAAGCCCTGGTCGGGCATGCCGAACCACATGTTGGTCACGCCGGCGCCGGTCACGTAGATGGCCTGAAAGCCCAGGTCGGCGATGACCTTGGCGGACAGGGCGTTGAAGGCGCCGGGAACGAGCAGGCCCTGGCGGGCCTCGACCAGGGAGCGGAGTTGTTTGCGTGTGGACATCAGTTGTCGAGGGTGATGTTGGCTTTGCGGATGAGGGGTTCCCAGCGCGCACGCTCTTCGTCGAGGAAGCGGGCGTAGTCCTGCGGCGTGCCGCCGATGACTTCGCCGCCGCTGCGCTCGACCATGCTGCGCACGTCCGGGTCTTGCAGCGCATCGTTCACGGCCTTGTTCAGCCGCGCGACGATGGCCGTGGGTGTGCTGGCCGGGGCGATCAGGCCCAGCCAGTTGGTGGATTCGAAGCCCGGCACGCCGGACTCGTCCAGCGTGGGCAGTTGCGGCAGCACCTTGAGCCGGTGCCTGCTGGACACGGCCAGCGCACGCACCTTGCCACCCTGGATGGCGGGCAAGGCGGCATAGCCCATCTCGAACATCAGCGCGAGGTGGCCGCCCATGAGGTCGGCCGCGGCCGGCGCGCCGCCCTTGTACGGCACGTGCACGAGCTCGACGCCGGTCTGGAACGCCAGCAGCTCACCCGACAGGTGGTGCGCACCGCCGACGCCCGAAGACCCGTAGGTCAGCGTGCCGGGCCGGGCCCTGGCGCCGTCCAGCAGCTCTCTGACCGACTTGAAGGGCTGGTTCAGCGCGACCGACAGCACCAGCGGCGCTTCTTCGATCAGCACGATGGGCTGCAGGTCGCGCCGCGCGTCGTACGGCATCTTCTTCATGAGCAGCGGGTTGGTGACCAGCGGGGCCGGGGAACCGAAACCGAAGGTGTGGCCGTCCGTGGCCTTGGCGATGGCGTCGGTGCCCGTCACGCCACCGGCGCCGGCGCGGTTCTCGATCACGAGCGGCTGGCCCAGCACCGGACCGATCTTCTCGGCAATCT
>DATKFT010000544.1:0-1650 GCA_035544335.1 Pseudorhodoferax sp. | reverse complement strand
GGCGGCCTGGGCGCGCCATGGCCGGCGCGTTCAGGCCGTGTCCGGCACGGTCTCGATGCGGTTGCGGCCGTTCTTCTTGGCTGCGTACAGCTGCCGGTCCACGGCCTCGATGAAGTCCGAGGGCTTCAGCTCGCCGCGCGGCGTGGTGGTGCCGACGCCGATGCTGACGGTCACGCACTGCGCGTGCGGCGATTGCGCGTGGACGATGGCCTGCTTGCGGATCAGCCGCTGGCAGCGTTCGGCGACCTTGACCGCCACCGCCAGATCGGTCTGCGGCAGCAGCACGATGAACTCTTCGCCGCCGTAACGCGCGACGAGGTCACGCGGGCTGTCCAAGGCCAGGCTCAGCGTGCGCGCGATGTCCACGAGGCAGCGGTCGCCCTGGATGTGCCCGTACAGGTCGTTGTACTGCTTGAAGAAGTCGATGTCGAACAGCAGCACGGACAGCGACTGGCCCTGGCTGCGCGCGCTGTTCCACTCCAGCTCGAAGCTGGCGTCGAACTGGCGCCGGTTGGCGATGTGGGTCAGCCCGTCCTTGAACGACAGCGCTTCGAGTTCCTTTTGCAGCGCGAGCAGCTTCTCCTCGGTCTTCTTGCGCTCGGTGATGTCGAACATGAAGCCCACCAGGGCCTCGACCTCGCCCTGGGCGTTGCGCACCACGTGCACGACGTCGCGGATCCAGACATAGCCGTTGTCCCGGGTCAGCGCGCGGTAGTCGGCTTCGTGGTCGACGCCGGCCTGCGATTGCGACACGCAGAAATTCACGACCTGCTCGCGGTCGTCCGGGTGCATGCGCATGGCCCAGTCTTCCACGCCCGCCCAGCTGTCCGCGCGCCAGCCCAGCAGCGCTTCGATCTGCGGGCCGATGTAGGCGAATTTCTTCGTGGCCCAGTCGATCTTCCAGGGGATGGCCTTGGTCGATTCCAGCAGCGTTCGGAAGACCGCGCTGTCATTGTTCAGGCCGCTGGCGTCGGGCATGCTCGAACTCTCCGGGGTCAATGTCGATGGAATGCTGGTGTGGCGGATGGCGATCGCGGGGGCAGCCGACGTACTGCCATGACGAGGCCTTGGCCCACGGAGAAGAGGCTGTTGGACCGGCGCTGGGAACGCGTGCTTGCAAAAAGTATATCCACGGCCGGTGAACGCATGGATGCCCTGGGGCGGCATGCGCCTAGGCGGGCCCGGCGTACTTCGGGATCCGGGGCCGCCGGCGAAGGAGCCCGCTGTGGGCCAAGCTGTGGGCCAAGCCGTGGGCCAGCCCACCAGCCGCCGGGCTTGCAGGCGGGGCTGTGCTGCGCAGCATGCCACCGGCCGGCCTGCGGTGCCCGGTCTGGTGCGGTCCACCGGAACCGCCGCTTTCATGCGACCCTGGCCGGGCCCTGGCACGGGGCCCTGCCGAGGCGGGGCCTGCGCCTCCCGTCAGCCCGCGGGCCCGAGCCGCGGGGCGCGCGCTCAGAGCTTGCGTGCGATCAGGTCGCGCTGGACTTCGCTGGTGCCGCCGTAGATCCGGTTCACGCGCATGTCCACGAAGGCGCGCGCCACGGGGTACTCCAGCATGTAGCCGTAGCCGCCGTGCAGCTGCACCATGGTGTCCAGCGCGCTGCCCAGCGTTTCGGTGGCGAACAGCTTGGCGATCGCGGCCTCTTCCAG
>DATKFT010000543.1:0-3626 GCA_035544335.1 Pseudorhodoferax sp. | reverse complement strand
GCACCTTGCGCTTCGTCATCTGACTCATTGCGCTTGTTCGAGCTGAACGAACGAAGTGAGTGGTGCGAGTTGCGCAATGCAGCCCATGGCGCGAGCACCGCAGGTTGCCTGGAGCGAAGCGGAAGGACAGGGGCACCGGGGTCGCCTTCTTTTGCTTACTTTTCTTGGCGAGACAAGAAAAGTAAGTCGGGGTGTGGGGATGAAGTCCCCACCTCCTCACGTCGATCAGACGTAGTGCCTCCAGCGGAAACCAGAGGCCCCGGACGCGGGTTCACGCACGAACCACGGAGGCTGCCATGAGCCTGCTCACCCCCGAACGCCTCTACCAGCTGCTGCCAGCCATCCACCGCCAGCGCGACGCCGAACAAGGCGAGCCGCTGCGCGCGCTGCTGGCCGTGGTCGAGAACGAGCTCGAAGCACTGGAGGGCGACACCGCCCGCCTGTACGACAACTGGTTCATCGAGACCTGCGACGAATGGACCGTGCCCTACCTCGGCGACCTGCTCGGCGCGCGGACCATCCGGCCCGTGCCTTCGGCCGGCGTGAGCACACGCGCCTGGGTCGCCAACACGCTGGCCTACCGCCGGCGCAAGGGCACAGCGCTGGTGCTGGAGCAGCTGGCGCGCGACGTGACGGGCTGGCCCGCCGCGGCCGTGGAGTTCTTCCAGCGCCTGGCCACCACCCAGCACCTGAACCACGTGCGGCGCCGTCCCACGGCCACGGCCTCGGTGCGCGACGCTGCCACGGCCGAACTGGTGCAGGCCAGTGCCGGCGCGTTCGACCCGTTCGCCCACACGCTGGAGGTGCGCAACGCCGACACGCGGGGTGGCCGCTTCAACATTCCGAACGTGGGCATCACCCTGTGGCGGCTGCGCGCGCAGTTCCTGGGCACGGGCACACCGGGCGATGCGGCGGCTGACTTCCTCTCGGCGCGTTCGAACACCGCGGGCTTCTGGCACATGCACCCGGCCGGCGTCGATGCGCCGCTGTTCAACCGCCCGCGCACCGAGACCGGCGGCAGCGTGAGCGCCGCCGCGCGCGAGGAGCATGTGCCGGCGCCATTGCGCCCGCTGGCCCTGCACGCCGAGCTGGAGCGGCTGCGCGCCGGCCAGGCCGAGCCCGCGCCGCGCTTCATGACCGCCACCGATCCGGTGCTGCGCATCTTCGTGCAGCTGGCCGGCGAGGCGCTGCCGGTGGAGGTGCCGGCGGACGACATCTGCATCTGCGAGATCCCCGACACCGTGGAGCTGGCCGACCCGCCGCCGCGCGTGCCCGCGCTGGACCTGCTGCGCGGCCGCATGGCCTTCCCGGCCGCCCTGCCCGTGCAACGCGTCTGGCTGCACGCGGCCCATGGCAGCGTGGCCGACATCGGCGGCGGCCCCTACGAGCGCGGCAGCGCGCTGCGCGCGGCCAGCGCCCAGCTGTCGGACGGCACGGCGGCGCAGGCCGACAGCGGCGGCTTCTTCGATGCCGGCGTCTGGCAGGTCGGCGTGTCGCACCTGCTGCCGGCCGATGGCGTGGTGCTGTTCGCCACGCTGCGCGAAGCCGTGGCCGCGTGGAACGCCGAGCCCCCCGGCCGCACCGGCGTGATCGTGCTGATGGACAGCCTGTCGGAGACCGACCAGGCCAGCCCGCTGGACCTGGACATCGCCGAGGCCTCGGCGCTGCTGGTCGTGGCGGGGCAATGGCCGGCGCTGCAGATCCCGGGTGCGCCGCCCGGCAGCCTGGCGCGCCAGCCAGGCCGCTTCGAGGCACGCCAGGTGCGTGCGCACTGGCAGGGCCAGCTGCGTGTGCGCGGCCTGGCCGATGCGGATGCGGGCGACGCGGGCGCGCTGTTCGTGCTGGGCCTGCTGCTGCAGGGGCCGCTCACGGTGCAGGGCAACCTGGGCCAGCTCGAACTGGCGCATTGCACGCTGCTGCCGCAGGCCGTGCTGGGTGCGCAGCACCTCAGGGTCGGACCGGACAGCCCGCGCCTGCTGCTGCGCCTGGCGGCCTGCCAGAGCGCGCCCATCGCGGTGGCCGGTCCGGTGCGTGGCGTGGAGGTGGCCGACAGCATCGTCGGCTTGGTCCCCTTGGAAGGGGGCGACCCAAGCGTGCCGGCGCTGGACGCAGCCGAGGCTCCGCTGGACCTGCAGCGCGCGAGCTTCTTCGGTGCCGTGAACGGCCTCACGCTGAGCGCCAGCGACTGCATCTTCGACGCCGACGTCCACGCCCAGCGCCGCCAGACCGGCTGCGTGCGCTTTTGCTACGTCACGCCCGCGTCCGAGGTGCCGCGCCGCTACCGCTGCCAGCCGCAGCTGGAGACGGAAACCAGGCTGGCCGCACTGCGCGCGCAGGCGCTCGCCGAAGGCCGCGAGACCACGCCCGCGGAAGAAGACGCCGTGCGCGCCGAGGTCGAGGCCACGGTGCGCCCGCTGTTCGTCTCGCGCCGCTACGGCGACCCCGCGCTCGGCCAGCTGGAACTGCGCTGCGCGCCGCAGATCTGCGCAGGCGCGGCCAGCGGCGCCGAGATGGGCGCCTTCGAACACCTGCAGCAGCCGCAGCGTGCAGCCAACCTGCGCGACGCGCTCGCCGAATACCTGCGCCTGGGCCTGTCGGCCGGCGTGCACTACGCGAACTGAGATGACACCCCCAGTCTGCGCGCTGCGCGCTCCGCCAACCCCCTGCAGGGGGCGCCGCCAGCGGCCTGGCAGAGCCAGTTCCGCGGCGTCCGTTGGCATGGCCCGCTCCGCGGCCTTCCGACCCTTTGCCTGCGCGCCGGATGCGTGCTCCGTAAGCCGCGCGCAGCGCAACAGACAACCGAGGAGATTGAGATGAAGGCAGACCTCTCGCGCGAGACCTTCGACCCGAAGGCGCACTACACCGCGGTGCGCCTGCAGCAGGGCCGTGTGCTCACCGATGCGGACTTCAACGAGCAGGGCGAGCTCACGCGCTGGCGCGCCGAGCGGCTGGCCGAGGACCTCATCGGCGCCAGCGGCGGGCCGGCCGAGGGTGCGGGCTTCGCGCTGTCGGCCGGCACGCGCGCGCTGGCCGTGCACACGGCCAGCGCGAGCAGCGTCTGGATCGCGGGCGAAGACGGCGCGCTGCTCGTCAGCACCGACGGCGGCAGCAGCTGGACCCTGCGGCCCCTGGCCAGCACCCGGCACCTGCGCGCCATCGCGCGGGCCGGCAACACCGGCTGGGCCGTGGGCGACGGCGGCACCGTGCTGCGCACCAACAACGCCGGCACCGACTGGGTGGCCCAGGACGCCGGCAGCGGGCAGACCCTGCGCGGCGTGGCCGTGTTCGATGCCCAGCGCGCCTGGGCCGTGGGCGACGGCGGCCTCGTGCTGCGCACCGTGGACGGCGGCGCCAGCTGGACGCGCCATGCCGCAGGCAGCGCGCGCCTGCATGCCGTGGCCTTCGCCAGCGCGCAGAACGGCCTGGCCGTGGGCCCCGGCGGCACCATCCTGCGCAGCACCGATGGCGGCGCGGGCTGGACGGCCGTGGCCAGCGGCAGCACCGCCACGCTGCGCGCCGTGCAGCTGGCCGGCGCCAACGCCTGGGTGGTGGGCGACGACGGCACCGTGCTGCGCAGCGTCGATGGCGGCGCCAGCTGGACGGCCGCCACCAGCGGCACCAGCGCC
>DATKFT010000542.1:0-5699 GCA_035544335.1 Pseudorhodoferax sp. | reverse complement strand
AAGGCCTCCACGAACCAGCGCGGCTTGGGGCCGAAGCCGGACCAAGAGTTGCCCGCGTCGTCCTTGTACTTCACCCGGCCTGCCCCACGGCCTGGCTTCTCGGCCACGGCTACAGAAGCCGGCACCGTGCGCGCCTTCTTGCCCGTGCCACCCAGGCCCAGGTCGGCGGCCGTGATGTCGTAGTACGCGACGGCTTCCTTCATGCGAGCAATGACGTCGGTGCGCTCGGCCGTATAGATCGCGGCCTTTTGCTGTTGCAGCTTGGCAATTTCCTGGTCGAGTTCCTTGAGCGTGAGTTGGCGTGCCATGGTGTGCTTCGGTGTGTTGGACTACTGTCGAGTCGGCTCCAATGAATGGGGGACTCGGAAGTCAGTCTATCGGAGTCGGATGGCAGTCTCGTCATCGGACTCATGGCCGTGTCGTTAAAGACCCGGCTTTCAGCCATCGTTCACTCACTGCACTGCATTCGCCTCGGCATTCTTTTCCGCCCGATAGCCATAGCGCGCCCAGGTCTTCGGATCGACCTCGATGGGGCCAGCCCGCAAGCTGGCCAGGTTGATGACGGCGCCATGCTGCGCGATACGGCCTTGCGAGAACAGTTGATACAGCAGATGGGCCGCGAAACGCACGGCCACGTCGTTGATGAACAGGCCCTGCGCCGCCAGCGACACGCGCACCGAACAGGAGGGGCGTGTGTCTTCAGTACCCGTGTCGTCCAGCAGCTCCGGGAACAGTTCCGTCACGCATGGCAGCCGGACGCCGCGCGCGCTGGGCCAACCGATCTCGCTGGCCAGTGGTTGGCCGAGCACCACCTGGGCCGTGGCCTCAGTATTGCCGAGGTCCAGCCAGTAACGGGTGTCGCTGCGGGCGCGGAACAGGTGCCGGTGCAGCCGTGCGCGCGCAGCGTGGCTGTCGACACAGCTGATCAGCAGCAGCGGATCGCGCGCCCTGTGCGACTGCACCAGATGGTCCTCGTAGCACAACGGATGCGCCTGCCAGTCCAGACCGTAGAACTGGTTGAGCCGGTGCACGGTCACCAGCGCCTTGTGCCGCCCGACATCGGCCGGACTATAGAGCTGGCGACCGACGTTGGCCTCACTCACGCGGTCGGCATCAAAGGCGCTGACGTGCAGGCCGTGCGGATGGCCCAGGGCGCGCATGGCGATGTCGAGCCGTGCAAGACAGCCGGCCATCTGTGCGCCGTTGCCGCCCACACCAACCAGGTGGATGGCGATGCGCCGCTCCAGCAGCGAGGGATCGATCCGGTGTTCCATGGTGTGTGTCCGGGTGTGGGGGAACCATCAGTCTCGGTGACGGCAGCACTGCATCAAGCCTGCGGCCAGGGCTGGCGCCATTTCCATGCGAAGGCTCTGGGGCTCTGCCCTGTCGCGCCGGGTGTGGTCGGTGGCTCGCTCAGCCACGGGTGGCCCGCCAGCGGCAGATGCCAGCCGTTCAGTACCAGCCGGAAGCACGCCGTCGGCCGCGCCTGGTCGAGCCGGCCGAACACACCGGCGATGCAGATGCCCTGGTCGTCGCGGTCGTCCGCTGCCGACCAGAACGCCGGGCCGGTGCCATGCGTGTGCAGATCGACCGCCACCGTCTCATCGGCGGCCAGGGCCGGACGCTGGTAGTCGATGCGCAGGGGCGAGCGTTGCAGCGGCGGGCACAGGGCGAGCCGCAGCCGGCCGGTGCTGCGCGCGTAGACCAGCACAGCGGCCGACTCATCAGGCAGTGATTGGCGCGCCTCTGCCAGGAATTCCTCGATCTGAGCGACAGGCAGCGTGCCGAATGCCAGGCGCAGGTGTTCCACGACCTCGCCATAGGGCAGGCACGCTGCCGGCACTGCGCTGCCGAGCGCGACGATGTGGTCCAACCAGTCCAGCCGGGTCTGCAGAAACCAGCCGTTGCGCGCCACCAGCACGCGCTGGCCATTGGCCATGGCCGGCAACGGGCTGAAGCGCGGGACGGCCACCACCGGGCAGGTGGCCAGCAACGCTTGGTCGCGCGGGTCCATCAGGCTCTGCCCAGCGCGCCGATGACCGCGCCCAGCGTGGTCCGGGCATCGACCAGCACGCGCGCCGGAAAGCGCGCGAAGCGCTGGTCCAACAGGTCGCGCCAGAAGGCGTAGGCGCCACCGGGGTAGCGCACCAGCGCACCGCGCACGTTGGGGTGCGTGAAGGTGGAGCGCCAGAAGGCATCGTTCCAGGCATCGATGCGGTCTGCCGTGGTGCCGTCCGGCACCGGCACATTGCCCTGGCAGATGTGGCCACCGCCATCGACGTTGAAGTACGGGGCCTGGTACAGCCGCGTCTGCGGTGTGGGCCGCCGGCTGCCCTCCACCGCCCACACCTGCCAGTGGCGGCCGGAGGCGGCGAACACCAGACCGGGATGCGGCACGGCCTCGCCACGCTCCAGGCCGCCCAATGCCTCGGCATGCTCCGCATCCACGCGCAGCACGGTGTGGCGGCGAGCGGGCGGTACCCACCACAGCAACAGGTCGCCTTGCTGGCACAGCACCGTCTCGGGCAGGAAGCCTTGCGGTGCCGCGCGCCGCAGCAGCGCCAGGGCCAGCGCCCGTGCGGTCTGCGCGCCCATCGCGCGTCCGGCACCGATCACCGGGGCGCCGTCGGCCTGCTGGATGTCGTGCACGGTCGCCAGTGCGTCGCCCGCATGGCCCTGGTAGAGCAGCACGGCACGGGCCAGCCGCAGCACATTGCCAGCGGGAACATGCACGCTGAAGTCGGGAGTCTGCATTGCGGTTCTCCTGCGCGAAGGGGTCAGGCGGTCGGCGCATCGGCCAAGCCGTGCACCAGCCGGTCGATCAGCCCGATGGCCTGTAGCCGCTGGCCCATGCGAGCGAACCAGGCACCCAGGGCGCCAGGATCGTCCAGCGGCACCCGCTGCTCACCCATGCGGTCGCAGAACTCCGCCTGGTGGGCCTGGTTCAGCAGGTCGTCGTAGATGCGGGTGGTCAGGTCGCCCGCCTGCCAGGACAGCACGCCGCCGTAGCCGATGTAGTCGCCGTCAACCTCCGGCTGGAAGCTGTCGTCCAGCGTCAGGCGCGACAGGGCCAACGCATCGGCGGCGATCTGGCGCAGGGTGGGGTCGGTCAGGCTGCGGGCCGCACGGCGCAGGCTGCAGGGACGCCAGGCGTGCGTGGCCGCATGCCGCGCGTGCACAGGCCGGCGCTGGCGCGTCGGCCAGGTCTGCGCCCAGGGCGGGTACGCAGCGTCCAGCATGGCGCGGGTGACCATGTCGGCGCGCAGGGCCTCGCGGTCGACGCCGGCATCGTCGTCGCACAACATGTCCAGCGCGGCTTCTTCGTCGGGCTCGTCCTGCCAGTAGAGGTAGGAGGCCACGTCGACAGCGATGTCAGGCGTGAACAGCGGGTAGACGTGGCGGCATTGCGCGCGCAGCACCTGCAGGACCGTGCAGCCCAGGTGGGGCAGCGCGGCGTTCAAGGCTTGCAGCCGTGCGCCGACGGGCCATTCGCGTTCCTGGTACTCGCACCAGTACAGGTCGAGTTGGGCATAGGGCGCCTGCCGGCCCTCACGCTGCGCGGGGATGTGGCCGTGCGCATCGAGAACGCAGGCGGCAAAGCGAGGCTGCAGGCATTGCAGCGGGCCGGTCTGCGTGCGGATCCAGTCACCGATGGCTTGCTGGCAGAGTTGCAGCGGGTCGGCGTGGGCGTCTCGGGGGAGGTGCTCTTCGTGCACCACGCCCGCATCGATCAGATAGCGGCACAGTGCGGCGTTGGCCGCCGCGTGCGCGCGGGCCTCGATGGTGAGGGGCACGCCCGCATCCAGGGCCGGGAGCGTGAGCGGCGGCGTCATGGCAGCGGAGCCAGCAGTTCGCTGGGCAGGCCGGCGCCGGCGCCATGGGCGCGCTCGCCTCGCGCGCCCTGCGGGTCCAAGGTGCACAGCGCGCTGCGGTTCCAGGCGGCCGAGCGTTCGGCGACGCCACGCCGGGTCAGCGCCTGGGCCAGCGCGGCACCCGGCCCGCTCCGGCCGCTGGCCATGGCATCCACCCGGGCCAGCAGGGCCGCGAGCGCGCCGGGGGCCGGCGGCGCCTCCCCAGCGCCCTTGGTGCCGACCGCTTTGCGAAAGCTGAACTGCTGGACGCCGGCCTGTACCTCGCCGGCTTCGACCTCGGCGCTGATGAGTTCGGGGTACTGCGCGCTGTACAGGTCGCGCACTTCGCGCGGCGACAGGCCCGGAACGTCCGGCAGTTCGATGCCGTTGTAGCGGAAGACGCGGCGGATTTCGGTCGTGACGATGGCCATGTTCGAGGCTCCTGAGGGTGGGCGTTGGGGTGCACGTTGTCGCTGGCACTGCGGTGGTGGTTGGGGTCACCGGCCAAGCCAGTCTCGCAAGCAACTGGCGCGGTGCAAGGGCTGCTCGGTGTCAGCCGAACAGGTCGAAGGACGCCCCGGTCAGCGGCGCGGGCGCGGTGCACGCTGGGGCAGGTTCTCCGTCCTGCGCTGCGTCCAATGGGTCTGCCGCTGCCTCGTCGTCATCCACCACGGCAAGCGCTGGCGCGGGCACGGCGCTGGAGGTTGGCTGCGCGGGCGGCTGGGGGTTTTTGGCGGGCTTGCGCTGGGTGCCGCCAGCCTTCTGCGCGGCTGCGGCACGCGCAGCCTCGATCACGGCTTGGGTGGCCTCGGCCTGCTCGGCCAGGCTCTGGCGCACCGTGCGGTAGTTGCGCAAGGCTGCCACAAAGCCGGCATCGAACTCCTGCGGTGTGGCGGTCAGGCTCAGCGCCTGCGCCAGCACCGGGTCGGGTGCGTCCTGACGCGGCCTGGGCACCACGTTGATCGTCATCTGGCCGCTGGCAGCGTCCGCACTCAGCGTCATCGTCAGCGTGGCGCTGCGGGCCAGCGCGAACAGCTCTTCGAACATCGACATGGGGGCCTCCTGGGCAGGGTGGTGAGTTCGATCCATGCTACGAAGGCATTCGGCGTTTGCCAGTGCGCGCGGTGGCACACAGCTAATGCCGAGTCGCGGCGTGGGCCTCCTTCGAATGCCAGCCGCGCCCGTCGTCCAGCACCAACAACCAGGCCGTCGCGGTGATGTTGCCGAGGCGGCGCATTGGCGTGCGGCGCGATGCCCAGCGTGCCGAAGGCGATCCTCCACCCGACCTGCATGCATCGGCGCAATGCCACGGGCAAGCGCTTGAGCAGCGGCTCGTTTGCGCGGGCAGTTGGCCCGCCGCTGCTCTCCATTCGCCACCACGCAGCAAGATGCACCATCGGCACTTCCCCCTGCGGAAGTTCTCCCCGGCCTGCGCCGGGCGTCGCAGTCGTCACCTGCACCACCGCCACCGGCGCGCCCCAAGCGCCTGTCCCTCCGGGAGCACCGTTCCCGCTGAGGGTTCGGTGCGCCCTTCGTCTGTCCCCCATTCGAAAGGAGCATCACATGTCTGCTTGCCATTCCACCGCGCGAAGCTCGGCCCCAAGCTGCCCGCGTGCAACGCAGTGACCATGATCGACCGGAGTCGACCGTGTCACCACCGAGGCCCCCCGCCTGCCCTCTGTGCAGTGGCGATGGCGTGCTGCTCGGCACGCTGGGCACCGCCACATGGTTTCGGTGCCGCCAGTGCGGCATGAACTTCTACCGCGCCCGGCCTCGCCGCCGCGAACGCGCACGCAACGCCTGATCCAGGCGCCCTGCCAAGCCCCCGCGCCCACGCGGCGCCTGTAC
>DATKFT010000541.1:0-3603 GCA_035544335.1 Pseudorhodoferax sp. | reverse complement strand
GGATACTGTCTGGCCTTTCTCGCTGCTTGCACGTAACGAGGTTCGAAGCTCTTCCACAGCGGTCAGTGAAACAAGGAAATCCGATAGTGCAACAGTTGCGGTGTGCGGGAGGACGCCTTGGATCTCTATTAACCTTTCAAGCCTTGGCGTTCGCATCGAGGCGCTCAAGTTCAAACCATCGGCGAGCATGGATGGTTTGTGCGAGCATTCATTGACGAACTGCGGGAGAAAAGATCTCGCTTTGATGAAGTTCTCCTGCGTTACCTGAGCTTTCATGACGCAGTTATAGAGCTCACCAAAAAGAAGGATGGCTAAACTTCTAGCCTGCGCTGTCTTCTCGTTCTTGCTCTGAGAGCGATCTTTCAGCCAGATAAAAAGTGCAACGCCAGCCGCTGCGAAGGTTCCAACGGCTGATAGGAGAGAGCCTGTAGCGGCCCAGTCGACAACGGTCTTGCAGGTCTGCATGTCCATTTGCTTGCCTTGTTGAGATCAGAGTGATGGCTACCAACACCGTTGACCGAGTGGCAGCAGGACTAGGGCAGTGCGATCTGGGAGTTTCCTTGGCATCGCGGAGGACGACATGCAACAGTGTCAGCAGATTGGAGGGCCATCCCCCGATCGTTATGCGTTACGGATTGAACCAGATGGCGTTTATCTCAGCGATGGGCGGTCGATCCCAGTCAGTCACGATGCCACCACGTGCGTCGATCACAGCAAGCTTGTCGTTGCCGTCCATGGCTGCCAACACGATTCTGTATGCCTCGTTGGGGCTGTATTTGGTGCTCACGTAGAAGAGTGAGTACTGGAACTGATGCCATTGTCCGAGAGACCTGATGGCATTTCTCACAGCATCGTAGTTCTGGCCTATCGACATCAAGTCATAGGCAATGAACAAGTTGTAAGACATTCCTTTCCCCTTGATAGCGCCCATCTTGGGTGCTCCCTGAGGATAGAGCCGTTAAGTCGCTTAGGCTACTTTGCCTTCTCGGCAGACTTATTCGGCTCTGGCCGCTCTGGCAACTCGCGGTAGACGTTGGAGCCGTGCGCTTCCTTCCGTGCCTTGGCGACTTGGAGTTCCAGTAGTTCGTCGAGCACGGGTTGAACTTCGCCCCAGCGCTTGAACCCCGAACGTGCCATGAGCACGCCGGCACCTATGGCCAATCCGATCACTGCGCCGCCAAGCATCTCCAGATATCTGGTGGTTTTGATCTGCCGAAGGATCTGCTTCTGGACTTCTGGCTTGATTAAGTCGGAGCTTTCGACCAACTCTCGCGCTAAGCTGTACCTCTTTTCGAGAGCACCAAGCTGCACGTAGGCCCCCGCGAACAAGCCGGAAATGATAAGTACTAAGCCAAACAGTGCTTGGAACTTGTACAGGTTGTCGGTCGGAATCGGGACGTTCGGCTGCATTCTTGCTGCTCCTTGTTACTTGGCCTTCTTGGGCTTGGGGTACTGCGGAGGATCCGGGCGGGCCTTGAGCTTGGCTCACTTGTCCAGCTTGGCGAACGATGCCCTAACGCGGGCGTGCGTGGAACCGGCTAAGGTCGCGCTTTTCCACGAGGCAGGAAGCGGCATGCGGGTTGCGAAATGGAGTTTGCTGGCGGGGCTGTGGCTGTGGCTGTGGCTGTGGCCGTTGTCGCCCTCGTACGCCACTGCGCCGCCCGCCAAGGCCGAGGATGGTGCGGAAACGGCGCCGATCCGCGATCTGGAAACCCTGGTGGTGCACGGCGTGCAGCCTGGGCCGGGCCTATGGAAGGTCAGCAAGGGCGATCACGTGCTGTGGATTCTGGGGACGGCGTCGCCGCTGCCCGACCGGATCCAGTGGCAACCGGGCGAGGTGGAGGCGATCGTCGCGCGCTCGCAGCAGGTGCTGCTGCCTCCTTCGTTGTCCTTCGACGCCGACGTGGGCTTCTTCGGCATGCTGGCGTTGGCGCCGGCCACGTGGAAGGCGATGCGCAACGAGAATGGCGCGAAGCTGGAGGACGTGCTGCCGCCGGCGCTGTATGCCCGCTGGCAGGTGCAGAAGCGCCGGTATCTGGGTCGCGATGGCGGGGTCGAGCGCAAGCGGCCGATGATCGCCGCGAACGAGCTGTACGCCGCGGCGATCAAGTCGACCGGGCTGGGACGGAAGCCGGTGGTCTGGCCGGTCGTGCAGAAGGCGGCCAAGGCGGCAGGCATCAAGCCGACCTCGACGACGCTGAAGTTCGAGATCGACGACCCGAAGGCGGCGATCCGCGAGTTCCGTACCGGCGGTTTCGATGACGCGGCGTGCTTCGAACACAAGCTCGCATCGGTGGAACACGATCTGCCGCGGCTGGTGGAGCGGGCCAATGCCTGGGCGGTCGGCGACACCGAAGCATTGCGCCACCTGCCGCTGGAAGACGCCGATGGTGCCTGCCTGCGCGCCCTTGCCGATTCCGGCTTTGCCCGCAACCGCGGTTATGGCGATCTCCGGGAGCGGGGGCGCCAGCACTGGATGACGATCGCCGAGGAGGCGCTGCGTCGGAACCGCGAGACGTTCGCGATGCTGCCGGTCGACAGCCTGTTGGCTGCAGACGGCTACCTCGCCCGGCTGCTGGCGCGCGGCTACGAGGTGGAAGCGCCCTGACCGGGCGATGCGTCAGTTCGCCGCCACCAGGCCCGCGATGGCCAGTGCGAGGAACAGCAACGTCAAAGCGCCGAACAGCAGTGGCCGGACGCGGAAGGCGACGGGCGGGCGCTGCTGGATGCGGGCGGGGCTGGTGCGCACGATGAGTCCGTTGGGGAAGCCGTTGCGGACCATGGTGTCGTCGCAGGCGTCCATGCAGGCGTTGCACCCGATGCAGGCGTCGGTGTGGCCGTTGCGGATGTCCAGGCCGACGGGACAGGCGCGGACGCAGGCCCCGCAATCGGTGCAGTCGCCGAGATGGGCGTCGCTGAAGGTCGGGGGCGGTCCGGCGCTGGCCGGGTGCGCGGCGCGGAATACGTAGTCGCGCGCGGTCACCGGGTCCAGCAGTCCGCGCACGCGCTGCAACACGCTGCCACCGCCGGCCGGGCGCTTGCCACGCGGTTCGCCGCGACGCGCGTCATAGTGGACCGAAGGGGTGAACGCTTCGGTGAGCCAGGGTTGCACGCGGCTGTACGGGCACAGGTAAGTGCACACCTGCTCGTGCAGGAACAGCACGTTGGCCCAGGTGGCCAGGGCATAGAAGGCGATCCAGAACGTTTCCCAGCCGTCCAGGGCGAACGCGGGCAGCGCGGCAACGAGTCCGCGGACCGGCGAAAAATAGCCGACGAAGGTGATGCCGGTCCACAGCGCGATCGCCGCCCACAGCGCATGCCGCAGCACCGGTTCGATCCGTTCGCCGGCCAGGCCGTTGAGCGTGGTGATGCGCCGCAATGCCCGGTGCAGCCGCGTCAGCACGGTCTGCGGACAGGCGTATGCGCACCACAGCCGGCCGTACAGGCTGGTGACCAGGCAGAGCGCGCCCAGCGCGGCCAGCGCCAGCCACAGCAGCGGCAGGATGGCATCCGTGCGCAACTCCCGACCGAAGAAGTGGATGTGCCGCGCCTGGATGTCGAACAGCAGCACCGCCGTGCCACGCCAGTGCAGCCATGGCAGGC
>DATKFT010000540.1:0-13464 GCA_035544335.1 Pseudorhodoferax sp. | reverse complement strand
CCAGCTGGTCGAGATCTACGGCTGTACCGAAGCCGGCCAGGTCGCCACGCGGCGCACCACCGATGGGCCGGAGTGGCGCACCTACGAGGGCCTGCGGCTGTCCGGCGACGGCGAGCACACGCGGGTGGCGGGCGGCCATGTGGTGCAGCCCACGGAGCTGGCCGACATCCTCGAGGTGCTGGAGCCCACGCGCTTTCGGCTGCTGGGGCGCTCCAACGACCTCATCAACATCGCCGGCAAGCGCAATTCGCTCG
This sequence comes from Pseudorhodoferax sp., assembly GCA_035544335.1. Classification (GTDB taxonomy): domain Bacteria; phylum Pseudomonadota; class Gammaproteobacteria; order Burkholderiales; family Burkholderiaceae_C; genus Pseudorhodoferax. The sequence continues at coordinate 13,210 of DATKFT010000540.1, read as the reverse complement.
CCCACCTGAACTTCCATCTCAACAGCGTGCCCGGCGTGGCCGATGGCGCCTTCTGGCTGCCGGCCGACGAGCTCGACGGCGCCGTCACGCGGCTCGTGGCCTTTGTCGCCGCGCCCGGCCTCACCCAGGCCGCGCTGCAGCAGGCCGTGCTGGCCCACCTGCGGCCCCGCGTGGACGCGGTGTTCCTGCCGCGCCGCATCGTGGCCGTGCCCGCGCTGCCGCGCGAAGCTGCCACCGGCAAGCTGCCCGCGATCGCGTTCGGCGCCTGGGCCAGAGCCCAGCTCTGAGCCGCGCACCGATGGACGCGCTGACGCTGCGGATCCCCGTCGACCACCCGGCCTTCGCCGGCCACTTTCCAGGCCAGCCGCTGCTGCCCGGCGTGGCACTGCTGGCCGAGGTGCTGGAGGCCGTGCTGGCCGATGCCGCGCTCGCCGCGCGCGTCGGCCCCGCGCCGCGCCTGGCCAACGTGAAGTTCCTCGCCCCCGTGCGGCCCGGTGCCGAGCTCGCCATCCAGCTCGACGCCACGGGCCGCGGCCTGCGCTTCGCCGTGCGTGACCGCTCCGCGGACGAGCGCCTGGCCGCGAGCGGGCAGTTCGAAGGCGCGGCGGCGTGAGCAAGGCGGCCCCCTCGGCCGACTGGGCCAGGCAGCGCGAGCGCAGCAACCTGTGGGTGCTGCGCCTGATGCGCACGATCGCCGTGCACGCGGGCCGGCCTGTGGCGCGGCTGGTGCTGCACCCGATCGCGCTGTACTTCCTGCTCGCCAACGGCCGCGCACGCCGCGCCTCGCGCCAGTACCTCACGCAGGCACTGGGCCGGCCGGCCGGCTGGCGGGACGGCTACCGCCACATCCACAGCTTCGCCGCGACCGTGCTGGACCGCGTCTACCTGCTGCGCGGCATGCTGTCGCAGTTCCACTTCGACACCCGCAACATGCAGCAGGTCGAGGCCGTGCTGGCAGAAGGCCAGGGCGTGATGCTGATCGGCGCGCACCTGGGCAGCTTCGAGGCCCTGCGCGCCGCCGCCCAGGGCGTGGGCACGCGCGCCGCCATGCTCATGTACGAGGACAACGCGCGCCTCATCAACGCCACGCTGCAGGCCATCGCCCCCGAGGCGCAGCTGCACACCATCGCGCTGGGCCGGCCCGGCGCCATGCTCGCGCTGCGCCGCTGGCTGCAAGACGGCGGCCTGGCCGGCCTGCTGGCCGACCGCACGCTGCCCGGCGCCTCCGGCCGTTCGCGGCCGCGCATGCTGCCCTTCCTGGGCCGGCCGGCGCCGTTCTCCGATGGCCCCTTGCGGCTTGCGGCCATGCTGCGGCAAAGGGTGTTCTGCATGGCCGGCCTCTACCATGGCGGCCGGCACTACAGCCTGCGCTTCGAGCCGCTGGCGGACTTCCGGGCCGTGGCCCCGGACCGGCTCGACGCCGAGATCGAGGCCGCGCTCGGCCGTTATGTGGCCTGGCTGGAATCCCTGTGCCGCGAAGCCCCGTACAACTGGTTCAACTTCTACGATTTCTGGCAAAGCGATGCCAACACCCATGCTGCCCCACCGCCTTGACCGCCGCACGCTGCTGGCCGCGCTGCTCGCGCTGCCGGCGGCGGTGCATGCCCAGGCCTTCGACCTGGCGCAACTCATGCAGCTGCTGGCCAAGGTGCAGTCGGGCGAGGCCACGTTCACCGAGTCGCGCCATTCCAGCGTGCTGGACCGGCCCGTGCAAAGCCAGGGCCGGCTGTCGTTCCAGGCACCGGACCGCTTCGTGCGCGAGACCTTGAAGCCGCGCAGCGAGAGCATCGCCGTGGTCGGCAACGAGGTCACGATGCGCCAAGGCAGCCGCAGCCGCACGCTGCAGCTGGACAGCGTGCCCGAGGCCGCCGTCATCGTCGAGGCCATCCGCGGCACGCTGACCGGCAACCGCGCCGCGATCGACCGGCACTTCGAGGCCCAGGTCGGCGGCGGGCCCGCCGACTGGCAGCTGCTGCTGGCGCCGCGCGCGCCCGAGCTGCGCAAGCTGGTCGTGCAGGTGGCGATCCAGGGCCGGCAGTCGGCGCCGCGCCAGATCACGATCTCCATGGCCGATGGCGACTACTCCGTCATGCAGATCACCCCGAGATGACACCACCCCGTTTGGCTGGCGCACTTCGTGTCGCCATCCCATCCCCATCCAGGGACGCACCCCGCGGCCTGGCAGAGCCAGTTCCGCGGCTGCGCTGGCATGGCCTGCTCCGCGGCCTCTCGACCAGTGCCATGCGGGCCAGTTCGTACGCTGCAAGTGGCGCGCTGGAATGAGCGCACAGGCCCCGTGCTGATGCGCAAGCTGCGCCACACCGCCATCCTGCTCTGGCTGCTGTTCGTGCTGGCCGCCGCCGTGGTCACGGCGCGCACGCACTACGTGGCCGACCTGTCGGCCTTCCTGCCGCGCAACCCGAGCGCCGAGCAGGCCGTGCTGCTGGACCAGCTGCAAAGCGGCGTGGCCTCGCGGCTGGTGCTGGTCGGCATCGAAGGCGGCAGCGCCGAGCAGCGCGCCCAGGCCTCGCTGCAGCTGGGCCGCACGCTGCGCGACAGCGGCGCCTTCGACAGCGTGCACAACGGCGACAACAGCGCCTTCGCGGACACCGGCCAGTTCCTGTTCACGCACCGCTACCTGCTGAGCCCGGGCGTGGACGCGCAGCGCTTCACGGCCGAGGGCCTGCGCGATGCGATCGCCGAGACCACCAGCCTGCTCGGCACGCCGGCCGGCAGCCTGGTCAAGCCCATCTTGCTGCGCGACCCCACGGGCGAGACGCTGCGCATGGCCGAGCACATGCTGCCGGCGCAGGCGCCGCGCAGCGAGGGCGGTGTCTGGGTCTCGCGCGACGGCGCACGCGCCGTGCTGCTGGCCACCACGCATGCCAACGGCGGCGACCTGGACGGCCAGGAGCGGGCGCTGGCCCTGGTGCGCAGCCGCTTCGCGCAGCAGCAGGACAGCGCCGGGCTGTCGCTGCTGGTCTCGGGCGCGGGCAGCTTCGCCGTGGCCTCGCGCGCGCAGATCAAGACCGAGGTCGAGAAGCTCGCCATGGCTGGCGGCGTGATCGTCATCGGTCTGCTGCTGCTGTCCTTCGGCTCGCTGCGCACGCTGTTGACCGCGCTGCTGCCCGTCAGCACCGGCGTGCTGGCCGGCATCGCGGCCGTGAGCCTGGTCTTCGGCAACGTGCACGGCATCACGCTGGGCTTCGGGACCACGCTGATCGGCGAGGCCGTGGACTACGCCATCTACTACCTGATCCAGGCCAAGAGCACCGCGCACACGGCCCACGCGCCGCACGCGGGCGCCGGCGCGCGCCGCTGGTTGCAGGTCGGCTGGCCCACGGTGCGGCTGGGGTTGTGGACCTCGCTGTGCGGCTTCGCGGCCCTGCTGTTCTCGGGTTTTCCGGGCCTGGCCCAGCTCGGCCTGTTCTCGGTCGCCGGCCTGGCCGGCGCGGCGCTGACCACGCGCTTCGTGCTGACCACCGTCGCCCCGGACGGTGCGCCCGGCATGGGCCTGCGCCGCCACCTGGGCCGGGCCGTCGCGCGGGCCATGGACCTGCTGCAGCGCCTGCGCTGGCCGCTGGCGGCGCTTGCCGTGGCCGCCGCCGTCGCGCTGGCCTGGCTGCCCTCGCCCTGGCGCGGCGACCTGGCCGCGCTGAGTCCGATCGGCGAAGACCGGCTGCAGCTGGACGCCGCGCTGCGCGCCGACCTGGGCGCGAGCGATCCGGGCGTGGTCGTGGCCGTGGCCGCGCCCGACCTCGACGGCGTGCTGCGGGCCGCCGAGGCCGCGGGCGCACGGCTGGACCCGCTGGTCGCCCAGGGCATGCTGGCCGGCTATGCCTCTCCCGCGCGCTTTCTGCCCAGCCCGGCCCTGCAGCAGGCGCGGCGCGACGCGCTGCCGGACGCCGCGCAGCTGCGCCTGCGGCTGGACGAGGCCACGGCGGACGGCCCGGTCTCCGCCGCCCGGCTCGCGCCCTTCGTCGACGCGGTGGCCCAGGCCCGCACCCAGCCGCTGCTCACGCGCGCCGCGCTGGATGGCACACCGCTGGCCGCGGCCTTCGACGCGCTGATCGTGCCCGGCGGCGCTGAACGCCCCTGGCGCGGCATGCTCACGCTGAGCCAGGGCACCAAACCGCTGGACACCGCGGCGCTGCGCGCCGCCTTTGCCGACATGCCCCAGGTGCAGGTCGTGGACATCGCGGGCGAGCTGCGCGGCATGTACGCACGCTACCTGCACGAGGCCGGCGTGCAGGCCGCATTCGGCGCGCTGGCGCTGTGCCTGGTGCTGCTGCTGCACCACCGTTCCTGGCGGCGGCTGTGGCGCATCGCGCAGTCGGTCGGCGCCGCGGCGCTGATCGTCATCGCCACGCTGGCGCTGGCCGGGGTGGAACTGGGCATCCTGCACCTGGTGGGCCTGCTGCTGACGGTGGCGATCGGCTCCAACTACGCGCTGTTCTTCGACCAGCTGCGCGCCGACCAGGACGCCCACCGCGGCCCAGGTCCCCTGCCCATCGACGACGACCTGCTGGCCTCGCTGGCGCTGGCCAACGTGACGGCCGCCACCTCGTTCTTCCTGCTCGCGCTGTCGAACATCCCGACCCTGTCGGCGCTGGGCCAGGTCGTGGCGCCCGGCATCGTGCTGTGTCTGCTGCTGTCGGCGGCCTTCATTCCTACACGCGCCGTGGCGCGCGTCCAGTAAATTTCGGCCCGATGCACGCCGCCGCCTCCCCCTCCCCCCCCGCTGCCGCGACGCGCTGGCGTGCGCCGCTGCTGCTCAAGGCCAGCGCGGCCTGCCACCTGGGCGCCGCGGGCCTGGCCGCCGCGGTTCCGCCGCTGTGGCCCTGGGCCCTGGGCGCCGTGGTGCTGGACCATGCGCTCGTGACGGCCGCAGGCCTGTGGCCGCGCTCGACCTGGCTGGGCCCCAACCTGCTGCGCCTGCCCGCGGCCGCTGCTGCGCGCGGCGAGGTCGCCGTGACGCTGGACGACGGCCCCGACCCCGACGTCACGCCGCAGGTGCTGGACATCCTGGACGCGCACGGCGCGCGCGCCACCTTCTTCTGCATCGCCGAGCAGGCCGCACGCCATGCGCCGCTTGCGCGCGAGATCGTGCGGCGCGGGCACAGCGTGCAGAACCACAGCCTGCGGCACCGCCACCACTTCTCGGTGCAGGGGCCGCGCGCGCTGCGCCGCGAGATCGGCGAGGCGCAGGACCGCATCGCCCAGGCCACGGGCCAGCGCCCGACCTGCTTTCGCGCGCCGGCCGGCCTGCGCAACCTGTTCCTGGACCCGGTGCTGCACGCACTGGGCCTGCGGCTCGTGAGCTGGACACGGCGCGGCTTCGACACGCGCGAAGCCGATCCGCAGACCGTGCTCGCGCGCCTGACCCAGAATCTGGCCGCCGGCGACATCGTGCTGCTGCACGACCGCCATGGCGCCGCCATGGCCGATGGCCGCCCCGTGGTGCTGCAGGCCCTGCCGCTGCTGCTCGCGCGGCTGCGCGGCGCCGGCCTGCACGCCGTCACCCTGCCCGAAGCACTACGCACTTGAATCCCTCCCAAGCCTGGACCTCCCTGCTCGACCAGGCCTGCGCGCCCTACCGCGCGGCCGGCCGCTTCGCCTGGCATTTCGCCCGCGGCAAGCTGTCCATGGACCCCGTCTTCCGCCACCTGATCGAAGCCGGCCACATCCGCCCCGGCGTGCGCGTGCTGGACATCGGCTGCGGCCAGGGCCTGCTGGCCAGCCTGCTCACCAGCACCGGTGCCCAGGCCCGCACGGGCCGCTGGCCGACCGAATGGCCGCCGGCACCGGCGCCGGCCCAGGTCACCGGCATCGAACTCATGCCGCGCGACGTGGCACGCGCGCGCGCCGCGCTCGCGCCGCTCGGCGCGCAGGCCCGCTTCGTCTGCGGCGACATGCGCAGCACCGACTTTCCGGCCGCCGACGCCGTCGTGATCCTCGACGTGCTGCACTACATCGGCATTGCCGAACAGAACGCCGTGCTTGCGCGCGTGCGCGCCGCGCTGCCGCCAGGCGGCCTGCTGCTGCTGCGCGTGGGCGACGCGGCGGCGCGGCGCGGCTTTGTGATCAGCCAGTGGGTGGACGCCGTGGTCACGCGCATCCGTGGCCACCGCGTGCTGCCGCAGTACGGCCGCACGCTGGCCCAATGGTCGGCCGAACTCGAACGGCTCGGCTTTGCCGTGACCAGCCGGCCCATGAGCGCCGGCACCCCTTTTGCCAATGTGCTGTTGATTGCCAAAGTGACGCAGGAAGTGAAGGCATGAACCCCCTCGCCATCTCCGCCTTCACCCTGACGACCGCGCTCGGCGCAGGCCGTGCCGCCACGCTGCAGGCCCTGCAGGCACAGCGCTCGGGGCTGGCGCCGCTGCGCTTCATGGACCTGCCGCTTCCCACCTGGGCCGGCGAGGTCGATGGCGTGGACAGCGTGCAGCTGCCGGCGCCGCTGGCCGCGCTCGACTGCCGCAACAACCGCCTGGCCTGGCTGGGCCTGGCGCAGGACGGCTTCGTCGACGCCGTCGCACGCGCACGCGCGCGCTGGGGCGCGCACCGCGTGGGCGTCTTCCTGGGCACCAGCACCTCCGGCCTGCTGCAGACCGAGCTGGCCTACCGCCACCGCGGCACCGACGGCAGCCTGCCCGAGGACTTCCGCTACGCCGAGACCCAGAGCACCTATTCGCTGGCCCTGTTCACGGCGCAGGCCTTGCAGCTGGCCGGCCCGCGCTTCGTGGTCTCCACGGCCTGCTCGTCCAGCGCCAAGGTGTTCGGCAATGCCCAGCGCATGCTGCAGGCCGGCTGGATCGACGCGGCCGTGGTCGGCGGCGTGGACAGCCTGTGCCTGACCACGCTGTACGGCTTCAACGCACTGGAACTGCTGGCGCCCGAGGCCTGCCAGCCCTGGGACGCACAGCGCCGCGGCCTGTCCATCGGCGAGGCCGCGGCCTTCGCGTTGATCGAGCGCGAGACCGACACGCCCGAGGGATGGCTGCTGGGCGTGGGCGAGACCAACGACGGCCACCACATGAGCACGCCCCATCCCGAGGGCGCCGGTGCCATCGCCGCCATGCGCGCCGCGCTGGCTGCGGCCGGTCTCGCGCCCGCCGACATCGACTACATCAACCTGCACGGCACGGCCACGCCGACCAACGACGCATCGGAAGACCGCGCCGTGCGCGCCGTGTTCGGCGCCGAGACACCGCCCTGCAGCTCGACCAAGGGGGCGACCGGCCACACGCTGGGCGCTGCCGGCGGTGTCGAGGCCGCGATCGGCCTGCTCGCGCTGCAGCACGGCCTGATGCCCGGCGGCCTGAACCGCCGCCAGAGCGACCCGGCGCTGCACGTGCACTACCTGGACCACAACCGCAGCGCGCCGCTGCGCCGCGTGCTGAGCAATTCCTTCGGCTTCGGTGGTACCAATGCCAGCCTGGTGCTCGGCAAGGAGGCCGCATGAACAGCTTGTACGTCGAAGGCATCGGCCTGCTGGGCCCGGGTCTGCCGGACTGGGCCTCTGCCCTGCCCGTGCTGCGCGGCGAAGCCGCCCACGCGAGCGCTCCCACCCAGCTCGTGCCGCCGGCGCGGCTGCCCCCGGCCGAACGCCGGCGTGCCGGCCCCGTGATGCGGCTGGCCATGGCCGTGGCCGACGCCGCCATCGCCCAGTCCGGCGCCGACCCGTCCCGGCTGCCCACGGTGTTCAGCTCCTCGGGCGGCGAAGGCGCGAACTGCCACTCGCTGTGCGAGGCGCTGGCCGTGCCCAACCCGCTGGTCTCGCCCACACGCTTCACGAACTCGGTGCACAACGCCGCGGCCGGCTACTGGCACATCGCCGTGGGCAGCCAGGCCAGCTCCACGAGCCTGTGCGCGCACGACGGCAGCTTCGCGGCCGGCCTGCTCGAGGCGGCCGCCACGCAGCTGGCCGACGGCCTGCCGCTGCTGCTGGTGGCCTACGACCTGCCCTACCCCGAGCCGCTCAACCGCAAACGCCCGATCCCCGAGAACTTCGGCGTGGCATTGCTGCTCGCGCCCGTGCGCAGCGCGCGCAGCCTGGGCCAGCTGCGCGTGCAGCCGGTCGCCGCCGACGGCGCCGTCAACCACACCGTCTGCGCCGACGCCTCGCTCGAAGCGCTGCGCGGTGGCATTCCGGCCGCCGCGGCGCTGCCGCTGCTCGAGGCGCTGGCCCGCCAGGCCACGGCCACGCTGCGGCTGCACTACCTGGACGATCTCGCCCTGCAGGTCGAGGTGGCGCCGTGCTAGATGCGGCCGGCATCGCGCGGCTGATCCCGCACAGCGGCAGCATGTGCCTGCTGGCGCGGCTGGAGCATTGGGACGCGCAGACCATCGTCTGCTGCGCCACCAGCCACCGCGACGCAGCCAACCCGCTGCGCACGGCCTCGGGACTGCTCGCACCCTGCGCGATCGAATATGCGGCCCAGGCCATGGCCCTGCATGGCGCGCTGATCGGCCAGCAGGCCGCGAGTGCCGCAAACGCCGCAAACGCGGCAAGCGCCGCCAGCCCGGGCTTCCTCGCCAGCGCGCGCGGCGTGCAGTTCCACCGGCTGCGGCTCGACGACCTCAGCGGCGACCTGCGCATCGAGGCGCAGCGCCAGGCCGGCGACGCGCAGCAGATCCTCTACCACTTCCGCGTGCAGCACGCGGGCCAGCCCGTGGCCGAAGGCCGGGCCGCCGTCGTGCTGAACACGCCGCTTGCCGCATGAACGCTCCCACCCGAAAACGTGCCCTCGTGACCGGCGCCAGCGGCGGCCTGGGCCGCGCCATCGCGCTGCAGCTCGCGCGCGACGGCCACCATGTCATCTGCCACGCCAACCAGCGCCTGGCCGCGGCCCAGGCCCTGGCCGAGGAGATCGCCGCGGCCGGCGGCAGCGCCGAGGCCGTGGCCTTCGACATCACCGACGCCGCGGCCAGTGCCGCGGGCTGCGCCGCGCTGCTCGCGGCCGGCCCGGTGCAGATCCTCGTCAACAACGCGGGCCTGCACGACGACGCCGCCTTCCCGGCGCTGCGGCCCGCGCAGTGGCACCAGGTGATAGCCGTCTCGCTGAACGGCTTCTTCCACGTCACGCAGCCTCTGACCATGCCCATGGTGCGCACGCGCTGGGGCCGCATCATCAACATCTCCTCGATGTCGGCCGTGGCCGGCAACCGCGGCCAGGTCAACTACGCGGCGGCCAAGGGCGCACTCAACAGCGCGACCAAGTCGCTGGCCCTGGAACTGGCCAGCCGCGGCATCACGGTCAACGCGGTGGCGCCCGGCATCATCGCGACCGGCATGGCGCAGGACTTCGACAAGGCCACGATCGAGCGCATCGTGCCCATGAAGCGGGCCGGCACGGGCGAGGAAGTGGCCGCGCTGGTCGGCTTCCTGGCTTCCGAGGCGGCCAGCTACATCAGCGGCCAGGTGATCTCGATCAACGGCGGCATGGTGTGACATGAAACCACCCCGTTTGGCTGTCTCACTGCGTGTAGACAGCCCATCCCCCTCCAGGGGCGCCGCCAGCGGCCGGGCAGAGCCCGTGCCGCGGCGTCTGCTGGCATGGCCTGCTCCGCGGCCATCTGAACTGCTGCTTGCGAGCCGGTTTCATGCCCTGCGTGTGGCGCGCAGCGCCGTGAAAAACTGACATGGACATCGCGCCGCCCACCCACCACGACGTCGTGATCCTGGGCGGCGGCCTCGCCGGCCTCACGCTGGCGCTGCAGCTGCGCCAGCGCATGCCCGACCTGGACATCCTGGTGCTGGAGCGGCGCCGCCATCCGCATCCCGAGGCCGCGCACAAGGTCGGCGAGTCCTCGGTCGAGATCCAGGCCCACTACCTGTCGCAGGTGCTGGGCCTGAAGGACTACCTGGAACGGCGCCAGCTCAAGAAGTTCGGCTTTCGCTTCTTCTGGAGCGAAGGCGTGCACGACATCACCCAGGTCACCGAGCTGGGCGCCAGCACCTTTTTGCCCACGCAGAGCTACCAGCTGGACCGCGGCCTGCTGGAGAACGACCTCGCGCAGATGGTGCGGGCGGCCGGCGTGCAGCACCGTGACGGTGCGCTGGTGCGCGACTTCACGCTGGGCCGCAAGGGCGAACGGCACCAGGTGCACTACGAACACGGTGGCAGCGCGCACACGGCCTCGGCCGACTGGCTCGTGGACGCGAGCGGCCGCGCCGGCCTCGTCAAGCGCCGGCTCGACCTGGCCCAGCCGAACGACCATGCGGCCCACGCCGTCTGGTTCCGCATCGACCGCCGCATCGACGTGGCGGCCTGGACCCAGGACGCCGAATGGCTGGCGCGCTGCGACCCGCCCAACCGCTGGCTCTCGACCAACCACCTCGTCGGCGCCGGCTACTGGGTCTGGCTGATCCCGCTGGCCTCGGGCTCGCACTCGGTGGGCATCGTGGCCGACCCCGCGCTGCACCCGCTGGAGGGCATGAACAGCTTCGACAAGGCCATGGACTGGCTCCGCGTGCACCAGCCGCAGCTGTACCAGGACCTCGACGCCAAGCGCGATGGCCTGCAGGACTTCGCGTTCTTCAAGCGCTTCTCCTATGGCTGCAAGAAGGTCTGGAGCGGCAGCGACCGCTGGGCGCTGACGGGCGAGGCCGGGCTGTTCCTGGACCCCTTCTACTCGCCCGGCGGCGACTTCATCGCGATCTCCAACAGCTTCGTGACCGAGATGGTGGAGCGCGACCGCGCCAAGGCACCCGTGGGTATGCTGGCTCCCATGTACGAGCGCATCTACTTCTCGCTGTACGAGGCCATGCTGCCGATCTACACGGGCCAGTACCCCCTGTTCGCGAGCGCCGAGGTCATGCCGCTCAAGGTGCTGTGGGACTACACCTTCTACTGGGGCGTGATGTGCCAGCTGTTCTTCCAGAACAGGCTGGTCGAGGTGCAGACCATGGCCCGTCTGCAGCACGCTCTGGCCTGGTCGCACCGCATGAACGTGGCCGTGCAGGACTTCCTGCGCGCCTGGGGTGCGCTGGACGGTGGTGCACGTCCCCGGCGCATGCTGGACCAGGCCGGTCTGGACTGGTTCGCGGAACTCAACCGCGGGCTGCCCGACCGGCTGGACGACGCGCAGTTCGCAGCGCGGCTGCAAGCCAACCTGCAGCTGCTGCACCAGCTGGCCGCGCAGCTGTTGGACCGCGCCTTGCTGGCCCGTCCCGGGCTGCCGACGCAGGCCCTGCGCGCCGTGATGGCCGAACGCCCGGCTCCGCCGGCCGCAACCAGCCTGCTGTTTCCAGCGGCGGCACCCGCCGTGGCCTGAAGCGGCGCCGCAGCCCCGCCCCCGGAACCGGACGGCCTGCCGCTCAGGGCAACAGCGCGCAGGGCTCCTCGCGCATGCGCCGCGCGGCTTCGAAGCCGGCGCCACTGCCGTCGTGCAGATCCTGCAGCCCATGCGCGGCCTCGGCCTGGATGCGTTCCAGCTCCCGGATCACGTCGTCCACGATCTCCAGGCAGGCGGCGCGGCTGGGCAGTGGCTGGGCGCAGATCAGGTCGCCCGCGCGGCTGGCCAGCGCCTCCCGGCGCACGGAGCGCGCCCAGCGCCGCACGTCCCAATAGGTCACGAGCACGAGCCGGCCGAGATCGTCCATGCGGCGTGCGTGGTGCAGTTCGCCGAGAACATCTTCGAGGTGCATGTCAAGGTTCAGATTCACATTCATGACGCACCGCAGCATGGATTTGGCGTCTGACGTGAAGCTGACACGTGGCGACCGTGCGTCGGATCGCAGCGCGGGACGCCCCATAATGCGAGCTATTCCCATCTGAAGCCCCGCTTCAGGCCAGCCAGCACCGCGCATCCGAAGCCAGCCAGGGAACCACCGTCCTGTTCCCTGTCTGGCCCGTCCGTGTTCGAGCGCTATTACCGCGAGCTGCTGAACTTTCTTGCACGCAAGGTCGGCGACCGCGAGGTCGCAGCCGACCTCGCGCAGGAAAGCTACGCCCGTGTGCTGGCGGCCCAGCAGGCCGGGCCGCCGCCACGCGACCCGCGGGCCTTCCTGTACCGCACGGCGCGCAACCTCGTGGTGGACCAGCACCGGCGCACCGAGGTCCGGGGCGGGCCACCATCCGGCGACGGGATGGCGCTGCCCGACCTGGACGAGACCGCCGGCCCCGCCGCGCTGGAACCCGAGACCATCCTGGCCTCGCGCGACGGCCTGAGCGCCGTGCTGGCCACCATCGACGCGCTGCCACCGCGCTGCCGCGAGGCCTTCATCCTCTACAAGTTCGATGGCCTGTCGTATGCGCAGATCGCCACCCGCATGGACATCTCGGTGCGCACCGTGGAGATGCAGCTGCAGATCGCGATGAAGGCCTGCTGGGCCTGCATGGATGCCCAGGCCGACCCGCCGCGGCGCAGGCGCTGATGCCGCACCGCCCGCCGCCGCGTGCTGCTACCGTAGTTCCACGCACCCGCACGTCAGCACAGACAGAGGCCATCGACCCGACCATGCGCACCACGACACCTTCCGCCGACGCCGAGCTGCGCGACGCCGTGCTGGCCTGGTGCGTGCGCCGTGACGGCCCCGGCTGGAGCGCGGCCGACGAAACCGCCTTCCAGACCTGGCTGGCGGACGACCCGGCCCGGCCGGTCGCCTTCGCGCGCTGGCAGGCCCATGCGCGCGCCCTGGACACCCTGCCCGCCGACGCCGTGGCCCATTTGCGCGCGCGGCTGGCGATCGACCAGGCCAGTGCGGCAGTGCCCCACCCGCGCCGCCGCCTGGTGCCGGTGTTCGCCACGGCCGCCGTGCTGGCGCTCGCCGGCGGCGCGGCGCTGCTGGCCTGGCAGCACGGGCAGGCCCGGCCGCTGTACGTGCAGGCCTTCAGCACCCAGCGCGGCCAGCAGACCGAGGTGCCGCTGCCCGACGGCAGCCGCCTGCGGCTGGACACCGCCACCCGGCTGGAGGTGGCCTACTACCGCCAGCGCCGCACGGTTCGGCTGCTCGACGGGCAGGCACTGTTCAGCGTGCAGCCCGACGCGGCCCGCCCGTTCCAGGTGCAGGCCGGTCCGGTGGGCGTGACGGTGGTCGGTACGCGCTTCAGCGTGCGCTACACGCCGGATCTGCCCGGCGCAACTGGCGTGCAGGTCGCGGTCGAACAGGGCCGTGTGCAGGTGGCGGGACAGGACCACGCCGCCGGCGTGGGACTGGTCGCCGGCCAGCAGGTGGCCGCCGACGCGCACGGCGCGCTGGGGC
>DATKFT010000539.1:0-6964 GCA_035544335.1 Pseudorhodoferax sp. | reverse complement strand
TGCGGTTGGGGTCGAAGGCCAGCGGGCGCAGGCCGTCGCGGCAGCTCAGCAGCCGCCGGCCCTGGGCCCGCAGTTCGACCAGCGTGCCGGCCTGCTGCGCGAGCAGGGACTGCGCGGCCTGCACGGCGGTCTGCTCGTTTTCGTGCAGGCTCAGGTAGCGCAGGCCGCCCGTGCCGAAGCGGCGCACCACGAGCCGGACCTGCGTGCTGCCCACGGGCACGGCCAGGGCCTGGTCCTGCGCGCGCAGCGGGGCGCCGGGCGGCCTGGGCGTGCGTGCGGCGGCCGCGACCTCCTGCCAGAGGCGGCGCTGGCCATTGAGCCACGGCAGGAGCTGGGGCATGGCGCGCGCGGCTCAGAGCGTGGCCGTCACGCCCCCGTCCACGTACAGGATGTGGCCGTTCACGAAGCGCGAGGCATCGCTGGCCAGGAAGATCGCAGCGCCCGTCAGGTCTTCCACATTCCCCCAGCGCTGCGAGGGCGTGCGGCCGACCAGCCAGCGCGAGAAGTCCGCATCGTCCACAAGGGCCTGGTTCAGCTCGGTCCTGAAGTAGCCCGGCCCCAGGCCATTGACCTGGATGCCGTGGCGGCCCCAGTCGATGGCCATGCCCTTGGTCAGCATCTTCACGGCGCCCTTGCTCGCGGTGTAGGGCGCGATGCCGGGGCGGCCCAGCTCGCTCTGCACCGAGCACACGTTGATGATCTTGCCGCGCCCGCGCGCGATCATGTGGCGCGCCACGGCCTGGCCGACCAGGAACACGCTGTCCACGTTGGTCTGCATGAGCTGGCGCCAGTGCGCCTCGTCGAACTGCTCCAGCGGCCCGCGGCGCTGCATGCCGGCGTTGTTGACCAGGATGTCGATGGCACCGTGTTCGGCCTCGATGCGGTCGACGGCGGCGCGCACGGCGTCGCCCGCGGTCACGTCGAACACGGCGGTCAGCACCTCGGCGCCCTGCGCGCGCAGGGTCTGCGCGGCCTGTTCCAGCCGGTCCGGGCTGCGGGCATTGAGCACCACGCGCGCGCCGGCGCCGGCCAGGCCGCCCGCGAGGGCCAGGCCGATGCCGGTGCTGGAGCCCGTGACCAGCGCCGTGCGGCCGGCAAGGTCGAACTGGGCCAGGGCGGTGCGCAGCGGGGTGGTGGTCATGGGCGGTCCTTGCGGTGGAGGGGCGGCACCGCGATCTTGGCACGGCGCCGGCCCGCGCGGATCAGCGCTTGGGAGGGAATTGATCGGGCTCTGGCCCGCAGGGCGAGGCCCCAGGGCCCAGGGTCCACCGCGGCCACCGTGCGCCGCGGGGTCTCGCGTGAGGTCACGCGATTTCTTCTCGAGCTCTCAGGCCAGCGCCGCGGCCTCCTCTGCATCCTGGAACAGGCCGCGGTCGCCGTCGGCGTCGTGGATGCGGTTGGGCAGCCCCATGCGGTCCAGCAGCGTGAGCCAGGGCCGTGGCGGCAGCTGCTCGACGTTGTTCATGCGGCCGTTGTCCCAGCGGCCGTCGGCGACCAGCAGTGCAGCGGCAGCCGCCGGCACGCCCGCGGTGTAGGCGATGGCCTGGCTGCCGACCTCGCGCCAGCTTTCCGCGTGGTCGCAGACGTTGTAGAGCAGCACCTCGTGCGGCTGGCCGTCGCGCGTGCCGCGGATGCGGTCGCCGATGCAGGTCAGGCCGCGGTAGCTGGGCGCCAGCGAGGCGGGGTCGGGCAGCACGGCCTTGACGAGCTTGAGCGGCACCACCTCCAGGCCCTCGGCCGTGCGCACGGGCTGCTCGGACAGCAGGCCCAGCTTGTTCAGCACCGTGAAGACGTTGATGTAGTGGTCCGAGAAGCCCATCCAGAAGCGGATGTCGGGCACCTTCAGGTGCTGCGACAGCGAGTGCAGCTCGTCGTGGCCGGTCAGGTAGGTGGTCTGGCGGCCCACGGCGGGCAGGTCCCATTCGCGCCGCTCCTCGAACATGCGGTTGGCCTTCCACTGGCCGCCCTGCCAGGACCAGACCTGGCCCGTGAACTCGCGGAAGTTGATCTCCGGATCGAAGTTGGTCGCGAACCAGCGGCCATGCGTGCCCGCATTGGTGTCGATGATGTCGATGGAATGGACCTCGTCGAACAAGTCGTCCACGGCCAGCCGCGCATAGGCGTTGACCACGCCCGGGTCGAAGCCTGCGCCCAGCACGGCAGTGACGCCGGCGGCTGCGCATTCCTGGCGGCGTTTCCATTCGTGGTTGGCGTACCAGGGCGGCGTCTCGCAGACCTTG
Source organism: Pseudorhodoferax sp. (assembly GCA_035544335.1). GTDB lineage: Bacteria > Pseudomonadota > Gammaproteobacteria > Burkholderiales > Burkholderiaceae_C > Pseudorhodoferax. The sequence continues at coordinate 4,724 of DATKFT010000539.1, read as the reverse complement.
GCCGGGTCCTCGTGGATGGCGGTGTCGATGTAGGCCGCGCCCGTGGCGATGCAGGCCGACAGCACGGCCATGTTCAGGAACGAGGAGCCGGCCTGGATGACGATGCGCGCGCCCGTGGCGCGGATCAGCGCCACGGTGGCCTGCACGTCCAGCGCGTTGAGCGCATGCGCGCGCAGCACCCCGGGCTGTTGCAGGTTGCCCTTGGTGTGCACGGACTCCACGATGGCCTGGCACTTGGCCAGCGTGCGCGAGGCGATGTGGATGTCGCCCAGCACCGCGTTGTGCTGTGCGCACTTGTGGGCCGCCACGTGGGCGACGCCGCCGGCGCCGATGATCAGGACATTGCGTTTCATGGGACTCTCCTCAGGACAGGCTGTCGACGTAGTCCTGGTAGGCGAACTCGCGTACCAGGCGGATGCGGCCGTCCAACTCGCGGACGGCGATGGCGGGCATGCGCACGCCGTTGAACCAGTTCTTCTTGACCATGGTGTAGCCGCCCGCATCGCGCAGCGCGATGCGCGTGCCGACCGCAAGCGGTGCCTCGAAGCGGAACTCGCCGAACACGTCGCCGGCCAGGCAGGTGTTGCCGTAGACCAGGTACTGGTGCGGGCCCGTGCCGGGCAGCACGCTGCTGGACAGGCCATAGGTCAGCAGGTCCAGCATGTGGGCCTCGGTGGCCGCGTCGACGATGGCCAGCGGCTTGCCGTTGTGCAGCACGTCCAGCACCGTGACCTCCAGCGTGGTGCTCTGCGTGACGATGGCCTCGCCGGGCTCCAGGTAGACCTGCACGCCGTGGCGGTCGGCGAAACGGCGCAGCCGCGCGCAGAACGCGTCCAGCGGGTAGTCCGGCGCCGTGAAATGGATGCCGCCGCCCAGGCTGACCCAGCGCACCTGCGACAGGAATTCGCCGTAGCGGTCTTCCACCGCGCTCAGCAGCGCGTCGAAGCGCGCGAAGTCGCGGTTGTCGCAGTTGTTGTGGACCATGAAGCCGTCGATGAGCGGCAGCGCCTGGTCGATGCGCTCGGGCAGGCTCTCGCCCAGGCGGCTGAAGGGCCGGGCCGGGTCGGCCAGGTCGTAGCCCGAGACGCTGAGCTGCGGGTTCAGCCGCAGCCCGCGCGGGATCTGCGGCGCGCGCGCCGCGAAGCGCTGCAGCTGGGGCAGCGAGTTGAAGATGATCTTGTCGGCGTGCGACACGACCTCGTCGATCTCGTGGTCGGCGTAGGCGACGCTGTAGGCATGCGTCTCGCCGCCGAACTTCTCGCGGCCGAGCTTGACCTCGTACAGCGAGGACGAGGTCGTGCCGTCCAGGTGCTCGCGCATGAGGTCGAACACATCCCAGGTGGCAAAGCACTTGAGCGCCAGCAGCAGCTTGGCACCCGACTGCGCGCGCACGCGCGCGGCGATCTGCAGGTTGTGCAGCAGGGCCTGCTTGTCGATGAGGTAGTGGGGTGTCTGGATCATGGCCGGTCCGGTCTGGGCATGCCGCGCTGTGGCGCCGCATGCGGAACAAGGAAATGCGGTGCCGAGCGTGCGCGACCCGCATCCAGCGGGCTGCGCGCGCTCGGCGCGGGGCTCAGGGGGCGCTCAGCAGCGCGTGGGCGGACAGGAAGAGGCCGGCATGGCACAGGCGTGCCGCGCCGCATGTCTGCTGAATGCCGGCGATGCCGGCCATGCAGTCAGCGCACACGCCGAGCGGGCACGGTGGTGCCCGGTGGCGTGCGCAAGCGATGAGTCTTCCGTTTGGGTGGTGTTCAGCGAGACTGGAACGATCCCCAATTGGAAGAGGGCGTCTGTCGACATGGCGTCCTCCCCAACCAGCAGATGCAGGCCTGCACCCGTGCAGGCCTGGCGAAAAAACAAGCGCCGCATTGGACCACAAGCGCGCATGGCCGCAAAGCCCTGTGGGCTTGTGGCGCGGCCGTGGCCCCCCCGCCAGGCGCGGTGGGCCGCGGGGCGGCCCGCGACCTGGCAAGGCCCGCAAGACGCTGTCAGCGCGTGTCCGTGCGGCGCAGGCGCAGCGCGGCGATGCCCGCGAGCATCAGCATGAGACCGGCCAGCGCGGCCTCGTGCAGGGTCGGAACCGGGACCACGGGCTGCGTGCAGCTGGCCGACCAGGGGTTCCGTCCGGTGGCCGTGTTCCAGGCCAGGTCGTTGGCGCTGCCCGTGGCGGGCGTGAGCAGGTTCGGACACAGCGAGGAGCTGTTGGCCTGCAGGGAACCGGGCGCCACCGGCACCGGGCCGCTGAGCTGGTTGCCGGCCACCAGAAGGGCCTGCAACGCGTTCAGGCCCGTCAGGTCCGGCGCCTGGCCTGTGAGGCGGTTGCTGGAGACCGAGAAGTAGCTCAGGCTCGCAAGCCCGCTCAGCGGCGGGATGCTGCCCGTGAGCTGGTTCCTGCTGGCATTGAACACGCCGAGGTTCGCGAGCCCGGCCAGGTCCGGCAAGGCGCCGCTGAGCTGGTTTCCGTCGACCACGAAGACGACAGGCTGGCAAGACCCGCGAGGGCCGGGATCGGTCCCGTGAGCTGGTTGGTGTGGACGTTGAACGTCGTCAGGCCGGGCAGGTCGGCCAGCGGGCCCAGGTTGCCGCGAAGCTGGTTGTTCGGCAACTCGACGCTGGTCACGGTCGTTCCCCCGCCGCCGCAGCCGATGCCGAACCAGCCGTCGTTGCAGGGATCACCGACCAGCCAGTTGCTGCTGTTGGTCCATCCCGGTCCATTGCTGGCGTTGTACAGATCGACCAGGGCGGCCCGCTGCGCCGGTGGCAGGGCTGCGTCGGCCGTGCCGGCCAAGCCGCCCAGGCACAGCGCGGTGGCCGCAAGGCCTTGTGCGGCGCGTCGGAAGGCGCCTGGCGTGGCGCGGGCGGGGCAGGAGGTCGGTGGCAGGCCCATGGCGGTGATTTGTTCCTGTCGTTCTGTGTCAGAGGAACAGCGCGACACCTTGCTGCGCTGCAGCGGGGCGATGGTAACCAAATGCGGTGGCACCGCGCTTGCCGAGCCCCCGTGGGCAGGGGAGCGGCGGCAACGTCCTCGCGCAGCCACGCAGCCAGCCGATGGCATCGGGACTTCCGGCCCCTACCAGAGCCCGGATCGGGCTGGTGCTGCACCGCTCTGTCGGCCGTCTGGAGCGTGGCGCGGGCCTGCCCTGCCGGCCTGCCCGCGGCATGCGGGGGCGACAGCAGGCCCGCCGCGCGACCCTCTCACCAGTCCGCGGGCAGCCCCACGTAGTTCTCGGCCAGCGCGGTCGAGGCCGCATGGGACTTCACGAGGTAGTCCAGCTCGGCCTCCTGGATCTTCTGGCCGAAAGCGCCCTGGTCGGGGAACTGGTGCATGAGCGAGGTGAACCACCACGAGAAGCGCTCGGCCTTCCAGACGCGGCGCAGGCAGGTGGCGGAGTAGTGGTCGATGCCGCTCGTGCTCTTGTCGGCATAGAACTCGCGCAACGCGTGCCAGAGGTAGCCCACGTCCGAGGCCGCGAGGTTCAGGCCCTTGGCGCCCGTGGGCGGCACGATGTGGGCCGCGTCGCCGGCCAGGAACAGGCGGCCGAAGCGCATGGGCTCGGCCACGAAGCTGCGCAGCGGCGCGATGCTTTTTTCCAGCGAGGGGCCGGTCACGAGCTTCTCGGCGGCCTCGGGGTCGAGCCGGCTGCGCAGCTCGGTCCAGAAGGCCTCGTCGCTCCAGTCCTCCACCTTTTCGTCCAGGCGGCACTGCACGTAGTAGCGGCTGCGCGTGGCGCTGCGCTGGCTGCACAGCGCAAAGCCGCGCGCGGTGTTGGCGTAGATGAGTTCGTGCGAGACCGGCGGCACGTCGGCCAGGATGCCGAGCCAGCCGAAGGGGTAGACCTTCTCGTATTCGGTGATCGCGCCCGCGGGCACGCTCTGGCGGCTGATGCCGTGGTAGCCGTCGCAGCCCGCGATGAAGTCGCACTGCAGGGTGTGGCGCTCACCGTCCTGCGTCCAGCTCACGCTGGGGTTGGTGCCGTCGAAGTCGTGCAGCGCCACGTCCCTGGCCTCGTAGACGGTCTGCAGGCCCGCGGCGGCGCGCGCCTCCATGAGGTCGCGCGTGACCTCGGTCTGGCCGTAGACCGTCACGCGCTTGCCACCCGACAGGCCATGCAGGTCGATGCGGTGGCGCTGGCCCTTGAACAGCAGTTCGATGCCGTCGTGCGGCAGGCCTTCGGCGCGCGCACGCTGGTCCACGCCCGCGGCCTTCAGCAGGTCCATCGTGATCTGCTCCAGCACGCCGGCGCGGATGCGGCCCAGCACGTAGTCGCCGCTCTGGCGTTCGAGGACCACGTTGGCGATGCCGGCCTGGTGCAGCAACTGGCCGAGAAGCAGGCCCGAGGGGCCGGCGCCGATGATGGCGACTTGGGTGCGCATGGAATGTCTCCGCGGGGCGAAATGGGAATGCCACGAGCGTAGGGCGCCAGGTCCGGTCGCAGGCGCCTGGAATGCGAGCGTTGTGCGATCATCGGCCTGTCTGCGCGATCATCGCGCAGTTCTGCACAACGCCGGAGCCAAGCATGACCATCGCCAAGGCGGACCTCATCGAAGGCATGGCCAAGGGCATGGCCGTGCTGGAGAGCTTCGACACCGAGCGCCAGCGCCTGAACGCCACGCTGGCCGCGCAGCGCGCGGGCATCACGCGCGCCGCCGCCCGGCGCCACCTGCTCACGCTGGCCCACCTGGGCTACCTGGAGAGCGACGGCAGCCACTTCTGGCTGGCGCCC
>DATKFT010000538.1:0-3306 GCA_035544335.1 Pseudorhodoferax sp. | reverse complement strand
GGCCTACGATGTGCACGCCCAGAATCTCGTCGGTCTTGGCGTCGGCCAGGAACTTGACCATGCCCGTCGTGTCGCCCAGCGCGCGTGCGCGGCCGTTGGCCAGGAACGGGAAGGTGCCGGCCTTGTAGGCCACGCCGTCGGCCTTGAGCTGCTGCTCGGTGCGGCCGACCCAGGCGATCTCGGGGCTGGTGTAGATGACCCAGGGCACGGTGTTGAAGTTCACGTGCCCGTGCTGGCCCGCGATGCGCTCGGCCACGGCCACGCCCTCTTCCTCGGCCTTGTGCGCGAGCATGGGGCCACGCACCACGTCGCCCACGGCCCAGACATTGGGCAGGCTGGTCTTGCAGTCGTCGTCGACCACGATGGCGCCGCGCTCGTCGAGCTTCAGGCCCACGCCTTCGGCGTTCAGGCCGATGGTGTTGGGCACGCGGCCGATCGAGACGATCAGCTTGTCCACGTCCAGGCTCTGCGCCTCGCCCTTGGCGTTGGTGTAGGCCACCGAGACCCCGCCCTTGCCGGCCTTGATCTCGCCGACCTTCACGCCGAGCTCGATCTTCAGGCCCTGCTTGTCGAAAGCCTTCTTGGCTTCCTTGGCGATCTGCTCGTCGACCGCGCCCAGGAAGGTGGGCAGGCCTTCGAGGATGGTCACCTCGGCGCCCAGGCGGCGCCAGACCGAGCCCATCTCCAGGCCGATCACGCCCGAGCCGATCAGCGCGAGCTTCTTGGGCACGGCGCCCACGCGCAGCGCGCCGTCGTTGGACAGCACGTTCTCTTCGTCGAAGGGCACGCCCGGCAGCGCGCGGGCGTTCGAGCCCGTGGCCACGATGATGTGCTTGCCCGTGATGGACTCTTCCTTCGCGCCGGCGACCTTGATCTCGTAGACGCCGCCTTCCGCCTTGGCAAACGAGCCGCGGCCGTGGAAGAACGTGACCTTGTTCTTCTTGAACAGGTACTGGATGCCGTCGTTGTTCTGTTTGACGACGTTGTCCTTGCGCGCCAGCATCTTGGCCACGTCGATCTTGACGTCGGAGGCGCTGATGCCGTGCTCGGCGAAATGCTTGTTGGCGTGCTCGAAATGCTCGGACGACTGCAGCAGCGCCTTCGAGGGGATGCAACCCACGTTGGTGCAGGTGCCGCCCAGAGCCGGGCCGCCCTTGCCGTTCTTCCATTCGTCGACGCAGGCGACCTGGAAACCGAGTTGGGCGGCGCGGATCGCGGCGATGTAGCCGCCGGGGCCGCCGCCGATGACGACGACGTCGAATGCTTGGGACATGGTGAGAGCTTCTTGGAAATCAAAGGAACAACGCCCCGGAGGCGGGGCGTTGCGAGGATCGGTTCAGATCAGATGTCGAACAGCAGGCGCGACGGATCTTCCAGCGCTTCCTTCATGGCCACCAGGCCCAGCACGGCTTCGCGGCCGTCGATGATGCGGTGGTCGTAACTCATCGCCAGGTAGTTCATCGGGCGGATGACGATCTGGCCGTTCTCCACCACGGCGCGGTCCTTGGTCGCGTGCACGCCCAGGATGGCCGACTGCGGCGGGTTGATGATGGGCGTGGACAGCATGGAGCCGAAGGTGCCACCGTTGGAGATCGAGAACGTGCCGCCGGTCATCTCTTCGATGCCCAGCTTGCCTTCCGCGGCCTTCTTGCCGTACTCGGCGATCTTCTTCTCGATGTCGGCGAAGCCCATCTGGTCGGCATTGCGCAGGATGGGCACGACCAGGCCGCGCGGCGAACCCACTGCGATGCCGATGTCGAAGTAGCCGTGGTAGACGATGTCGTTGCCGTCGACCGAGGCGTTGAGCACCGGGTACTTCTTCAAGGCGTGCACGGCGGCCTTCACGAAGAAGCTCATGAAGCCCAGCTTGGTGCCGTGTTCCTTGGTGAACGCGTCCTGGAACTTCTTGCGCAGGTCCATGACCGGGGCCATGTTCACTTCGTTGAAGGTCGTCAGGATGGCGTTGGTGGACTGCGACTGCAGCAGCCGCTCGGCCACGCGCGCGCGCAGGCGGCTCATGGGCACGCGCTGCTCGGGGCGGTCGCCCAGCTTGGGCGCCACGGGCGCGGCCACCTGTGGCAGCTGGCTCTTGGGCGCACCGGTCGGGATCGCGACAGGCGCGGCGGCGGGCTTGGCGCTCCCTGCGGCCACGGCACCCAGCACGTCGCCCTTGGTCACGCGGCCGTCCTTGCCGGTGCCGGCCACGGCGCTGGCGGACAGGTTGTTCTCGGCCAGCAGCTTGGCGGCGGCCGGCATGGCCACGTCGCCCTTGCTGCCACCGGCCGCGGGGGCTGCTGCAGCAGGTGCGCTGGCGGCGGCCGGCGCGGGGGCGGCGGCTGCTGCTGCAGGAGCGGCTGCGCCGGCCTTGCCTTCGGTGTCGATCTTTGCGATCAGCTGCTCGGCCACCACGGTGGCGCCGTCGCCTTGCACGATCTCGGCCAGCACGCCGGCGGCCGGCGCTGGCACTTCCAGCACGACCTTGTCGGTCTCGATTTCGATCAGGATCTCATCGATGGCCACGGCCTCGCCGGCCTTCTTCTTCCACTGCAGCATGGTGGCTTCGGCCACCGATTCCGACAGTTGCGGAACCTTCACTTCAACGATCGCCATTTTTCTGTTTCCGGTTTTGTTCAGTCAGGTATCACTTGGTCAGCACGAAGCCCTTGAGCTTGGCAAAGGCCGCATCGACCAGGGCCTTTTGCTGCTCCTGGTGCAGGTGGGCGTAGCCCACGGCCGGGGATGCCGAGGCGGCACGGCCGGCGTAACCCAGCTTCTGGCCTTCGCTCATGTTCTCGTGGATGTAGTGCTGCACGAAGAACCAGGCGCCCTGGTTCTGCGGCTCGTCCTGGCACCACACCACGTCGACCAGGCTCGGGTACTTCTTGAGCTCGGCGGCGAAGGCCTTGTGCGGGAACGGGTACAGCTGCTCGACGCGGATGATGGCCACGTCGTCCAGGCTCTTCTCTTCGCGCTTCTTGGCCAGGTCGTAGTAGACCTTGCCCGAGCACGCGATCACGCGCTTGACCTTGCCGGCGTTCTTGGCGATGGTTTCGCTCTGGTCCGGGATGACGGTCTGGAAGCTGCCCTTGGTGAACTCGGACAGCGGCGAGGTCGCGTCCTTGTTCCGCAGCAGCGACTTGGGCGTCATGATGATCAGCGGCTTGCGCAGGTTGCGGACCTGCTGGCGACGCAGCACATGGAAGATCTGGCTGGCCGTGGTCGGCTGCACGATCTGCATGTTGGTGTCGGCAGCCAGCTGCATGAAGCGCTCCAGGCGGGCCGAGCTGTGCTCGGGGCCCTGGCCTT
>DATKFT010000537.1:0-2200 GCA_035544335.1 Pseudorhodoferax sp. | reverse complement strand
TCGTGCCCGCGGGCCAGTCGCTGGCCGCGGCGCTGGCGCTGGCGCAGCAGCTGGCTGCGCTGCCGCAGGCCACGCTGCGCGCCGACCGCGCGAGCACCTACGCGCAATGGGCCCTGCCCGAGGACCAGGCACTGCACCAGGAATGGCAGCGTGGCCGCGAACGGATCGCCGACGCGCTGCAGGGCGCGGCCCGCTTCGCCGCGGGTGCCGGCCGCCACGGCGGCCAGGCCGGCGACTAAGCGGCGCTCAGCCCGGCGCCGCCATGGGCTGCACGAGCCGCGGCCGGCCGTCATCGCCGATCGCCACATAGGTCAGCCGCGCCTCGGTCACCTTCACATAGCGCTGCTCGGCGTGCCGGCGCTCCGCGTAGACCTCCACCTGCACCGTGACCGAGGTCTTGCCCACGCGCGTGATGGCCGCGAAGAACGACAGCAGGTCGCCCACGCGCACGGGCTGCTTGAAGATGAACTCGTTGACGGCCACGGTGGCGAACTTGCCCACGATGAGCCGTGCCGGCAGCACGCCGCCGGCCAGGTCGACCTGGGCCATGACCCAGCCGCCGAAGATGTCGCCGTTGCCATTGGTGTCCGCGGGCATGGGAATGACCTTGAGCACCAGCTCCATGTCGGCGGGCAGCTGGACGGGGGCGATCGGGTGGGTGGGGTCGGTGGACATCCGGGACAATCTCCGCAGTACGAGAACAACACCAGCGATTTTCCGCCATGCGCCCTGCTCCCTCCATCGCCGCGACGCCTTCTGGCGCCGGCACGCCACCGGCCCGCACCCATTCGGACTGGGCCACGCTGCGCCGGCTGCTGCCCTACCTGCTGCAGTACAAGTGGCGCGTGGCGTTCGCGCTGGCCTTCATGCTGGGCGCCAAGTTCGCCAACGTGGGCGTGCCGGTGCTGCTCAAGAACCTCATCGACGCCATGGCGATCAAGCCCGGCGACCCGGCCGCCGTGCTGGTCGTGCCGACCGGCCTGCTGCTGGCCTACGGCCTGCTGCGGCTGTCGACCTCGCTGTTCGCCGAGCTGCGCGACCTCGTGTTCTCCAAGGCCACGCAGGGCGCGGCGCGCTCGATCGCGCTGCAGACCTTCACGCACCTGCATGCGCTGTCGCTTCGCTTTCACCTGGAGCGCCAGACCGGCGGCATGACGCGCGACATCGAGCGCGGCGTGCGCGGCATCGAGTCGCTGATCTCGTACTCGCTCTACAGCATCGTGCCCACGCTGGTCGAGGTGGCGCTGGTGCTCTCCATCCTGGCCGTCAAGTTCGACGCCTGGTTCGCCTGGATCACGCTGGCCGCGCTCGCGCTGTACATCAGCTTCACGGTCGTCGTGACCGAGTGGCGCACGCAGTTCCGCAAGCAGGTCAACGAGTTCGACTCCACGGCCCACACGCGCGCCATCGATTCGCTACTGAACTACGAGACCGTCAAGTACTTCGGCAACGAGGCCTACGAGGCGCACCGCTACGACGACAGCCTGGAGCGGCTGCGCCGCGCGCGCCTGAAGAGCCAGAGCACGCTGTCCATGCTCAACACGGGCCAGCAGCTCATCATCGCCACGGCGCTCGTGCTCATGCTGTGGCGCGCCACCCAGGGCGTGGTGGCCGGCCGCATGACGCTGGGCGACCTGGTCATGGTCAACGCCTTCATGATCCAGCTGTACATCCCGCTCAACTTCCTGGGCGTGATCTACCGCGAGATCAAGCAGAACCTGACCGACCTGGACAAGATGTTCACGCTCATGGAACGCGAGCGCGAGGTGGCCGATGCGCCCGGCGCGCAGCCGCTGGACGGCGCGCGCGGCAGCGGCATCCGCTTCGAGCACGTGGACTTCGCCTACGAGCCGTCCCGGCCCATCCTGCACGGCGTGAGCTTCGAGATCCCGGACGGCAAGACCGTGGCCGTGGTCGGCCCCTCGGGTTCGGGCAAGAGCACGCTGGCGCGGCTGCTGTTCCGCTTCTACGACGTGCAGGCCGGCAGCATCCGCATCGGCGGGCAGGACATCCGCGCCGTGACCCAGGCCAGCGTGCGCCAGGCCATCGGCATCGTGCCGCAGGACACCGTGCTGTTCAACGACACCATCGCCTACAACATCGCCTACGGCCAGCCCGGCGCGGGCCAGGCCGAGATCGAGGCCGCCGCGCGCGCGGCCCACATCCACAGCTTCATCGCCGCCATGCCGCTGGGCTACCA
>DATKFT010000536.1:0-2743 GCA_035544335.1 Pseudorhodoferax sp. | reverse complement strand
CCTGTGCGCCTGCCCGACGAAGGCCTGGTGCCCGACGCATGGACCGACGGCGTACTGGTCGCCCGCCGCATGCGCCTGGACGCCTTCGTGACCGAGCTGTCACGCCAGACCGGCATGCCCATGGAATGCGCCGACGACGTGGCTGCCCTGCGTGTTTCAGGCGTATTCCAGCTGGACGGGCCGGATCCGGCGGGTCGTGCGCTGGCCGCCATTGCCCGCACGCTGCCTGTGCGTGTGGAGCGCGGACAAGGTGCAGCCAGCGGTGCCCGCAGCGCCATGCGCCTGGTCAAAGCCTGAGCCGGAATTTTTTTCAGGCAGTCATTACGGGTTTCACACCGCCCGTTCGGCATAGGAGCAAAGACATCGCTTTTTCCTTTGCCGCTTCTCAAGGACTGCCTCCATGCCCAGCCTGCCCAGCACCCGCCGCGCCGCCCATCCACCCTCGTGCACACGCCCCACGGCGGTGGCTGCACAGGCCTTGATGCTGGGCCTGTTTATCACGCTGGGCCTGCCCATGACCGCCCTGGCCCAGAGCCCGAGCTCCGCCCCGGATGCCAGATCCATCCGGTTCGACCTGCCGGCCGGTGATCTGGAGACCAGCCTGCACAGCCTCGCGCGCCAGGCAGGCATCACCCTCTCGTTCGATCCAGCCCTGGTCCAGGGCCGACAGTCGGCGGCGCTGAGTGGCACGCGCGGCGTGCAAGAAGGACTTGCCGCCCTGCTCGCCCCGCACCAGCTGCAGGCCACGCGCACGGCCGAAGGCGGCTGGGCCGTGCACCGTGCGCGGCCCGGGGCCGCGGCCGAGCATGCGCTGCCCACCGTGAACGTGCTGGCCGATGCCGAGCATGAAAGCGCCTGGGGCGCCGTGCCCGGCTACGGGCCGCGCCGCAGCGCCTCGGCCATGAAGATGGATGTGCCGCTGCTGGAGACGCCGCAGCAGGTCAGCATCATCGGCGAGGCCCAGATCCGCGACCAGGCCATCTCCAGCGTGGCCGAAGCCGTGCGCTACAGCGCGGGCGTGCGTCCCATGGACTACGGCATCACCGATGACGACGTGGCCGTGCGCGGTTTCTATCTGACCGGCACGGGCCTGTACCGGGACGGCATGCGCATGGTCCACAACGGCTTCATGACCAACCTGGAGCCGTATGGACTGGAGCGGCTGGAAGTCGTGCACGGCCCGGCCTCGGTGCTGTACGGCCAGTCCGCGCCCGGCGGCCTGATCAATGCCGTCACCAAGCGCCCGCGCGCCGGCATGCAGCGCGAAGTGGGCGTGGAATTCGGCAGCCACGACCGGCGCCAGCTCACGGCCGACATCGGTGGCGCCATCAATGAACAGGGCACGGCGCTGGCACGGCTGACCGTGCTCAAGCGCGAATCGGGCACGCAGTGGAACGGCCTGCGCGCCGACCGCAGCTACATCGCCCCCTCCTTCACACTGCTGGGCGAGCGCACCAGCCTCACCCTGCTGGCGCAGTACCAGGAGGACGAAACCGGCTTCGTCATCCCCTACTACCGCCAGACGCCTGCGGGCTGGTCGGCCACGGACATCAACGTCAGCGGACCGGGATCTGGCCACCACAAGCGCAACGCCAGCGTGGGCTGGCTGCTGGAGCACCGGCTGAACGACCAGCTCACGCTGCGCAACAACCTGCGCTACCTGGACGGCCGCAACGACCGGCGCGAGATGCGCAACCGGGGCCTGACGGCCGACCAGCGCGGCATGGCACGCCTGGCCATGGTGCGGCCCGACGCCGAACAGACCTGGGTCATGGACACGCAGATCGAAGGCCGCCACCGGACGGGTGCCGTCTCGCACCAGTGGGCCGTGGGCTTCGACTACTACCGCTCCAGGCTCGACTGGCGCATCTACTCGCTCAACGGCGCCGTGGCGCCGCTGGACCTGGTCAACCCCATCCACATCGCGCCGAACTGGAATGACAACTACCTCAGCGACCGCGCGCTGGCCCGCACGCACCAGGCGGGTCTGTACGTGCAGGACCAGCTCAAGTTCGGCGAGCGCTGGGTGCTCAGCGCCGGCCTGCGCCGCGACAGCGCACGCATAGACACCGACTACGACGCGCGCGCCGCAGCCACCGCGCCCTTCACCATCACCACCGTGCGCCGCACCGACAGCGCCGTCACCGGACGGCTGGGCCTGATCTACCTGGCGCCCAGCGGCCTGGCTCCCTATGTGTCCTTCAACAACTCCTTCCAGCCGCCGCTGACCACGGTCACGGCCACCGACGCCAACGGCAGGCCCTACGAGCCCGAGACCGCGCGCCAGTTCGAGGCCGGCCTGCGCTACGCGCCGCCGTCGGCCGGCTACACGCTCAGCGCCGCAGTGTTCGACCTGCGCAAGCGCAATGTGCGCACGCCATCCACACTCAACCCGCGCTTCGACGTGCAGACCGGCGAAGTGCGCAACCGGGGGCTGGAGCTGCAGGCCCAGGGCGAGATCGGCGGCGGCTTCTCGGCCATTGCGGCCTATACCTACCTCGACTCCAGGGTCACGCGCAGCAACAACGCCATCGAGATCGGCGCGCGCCCCGGCGCCACGCCGCGCCATGCCGCATCGCTGTGGGGCAAGTACCAGCGCGGCGCCCTGGAGCTGGGCCTGGGCCTGCGCCACATCAGCGCCACGCCTGGCGAGCTGCCCATGGACGGCGTGAAGACCCCCATGAACGACGCCTACACGCTGTGGGACGCCATGGCCGCCTACACCACCGGCCCGTGGCGCTTC
>DATKFT010000535.1:0-3847 GCA_035544335.1 Pseudorhodoferax sp. | reverse complement strand
GTTCTGAAGACCGACGAATACCGGATGATGGCCGAGGACAACCGCATCAGCGTCCGTCTTCTCGCGCCGCGCAGGGGCCATATCGTCGACCGCTACGGCTCGGTGCTTGCGTCAAACCGGCAGAATTATCGCGCCGTTCTGGTTTCCGAACAGACATCCGATGTCGGCAACGGCGTGCTCAAGAGCATCGTGTTCGGTTTCACGGTCACCTTCGTCGCGCTGCTGACCGGCTGGCGGGCCCAGCCCACGCCGGAAGGTGTGTCGCGCGCCACCACGCGCACCGTCGTCGTGTCCTCGCTGGCCGTACTGGCGCTGGACTTCGTGCTGACGGCCGTGATGTTCAATATTTGAGGGCCCGTCCGCCGGGCCCAGGGGAAGTCGATGCAACGTTCCAAGACGGATGTGTGGGTGGGATTGTTCGTGCTGTTGGGCGCGGCGGCCATCCTGTTTCTCGCGCTGCGCGCGGCCAATCTCACGAGCCTGAACCTGTCGTCCACCTACACGATCGCGGCCAAGTTCGACAACATCGGCGGCTTGAAGCCCAAGGCCGCGGTCAAGAGCGCGGGCGTGGTGGTCGGCCGCGTGGAGTCCATCGAGTTCGACGACAAGAGCTTCCAGGCGCGCGTGGCGATCGCCATGCAGACCCGCTACGTGTTTCCGAAGGACAGTTCGCTCAAGATCCTGACCAGCGGGTTGCTGGGCGAGCAGTACATCGGCATCGAGGCCGGTGCCGACGAAAAGGATCTGCAGGCCGGCGATGTGGTCACGACCACGCAATCGGCCGTGGTGTTGGAAAATCTGATTGGCCAATTCCTGTACAACAAGGCAGCCGAGACGCCCGCGGCGCCTGCTGCCAAAAAATGAAGGTCCCCAAGCCATGAGCCCCGTTTCCGTCCGAACGCCTGCCTGCGTCGCTGCCCTGCTGGCGCTGGCCCTGCTCGGCGGCTGTGCGACCGGTCCGAACGCCGATCCGCGCGATCCGCTGGAGCCGTTCAACCGCAGCGTCTACAACTTCAACGAAGGGGTGGACCGCGCCGTGCTCAAGCCTGTCGCGCAGGCCTACAACGACACCTTGCCGAGCCCGGTGCGCACCGGTGTGCGCAATTTCTTCAACAATTTGTCGGATGCCTGGACCGGCGTGAACGCGCTGCTGCAGCTGCGCGGGCAAGCAGCGGTGGAAAGCCTGTTCCGCTTCCAGGTCAACACCGTGTTCGGCCTGGGTGGCCTGATCGACATCGCCAGCGATGCCAGCATTCCGCGGCACCGCGAGGACTTCGGCAAGACGCTGGGCTACTGGGGCGTTCCGACGGGCCCCTACCTCGTGCTGCCGCTGCTGGGGCCGTCCACGGTGCGCGACACGGCGGCATTGCCGGCCGACGTCTGGGGCAACCCTGTCTCGCATGTGAGCGACCATGGTGTGCGCTACGGCCTGTATGGGCTGCGGGCGATCGATGTGCGGTCCCAGCTGCTGCGGGCCAGCGGCGTGCTGGAGGATGCGGCACTCGACAAGTACAGCTTCACGCGCGACGTCTACCTGCAGTTGCGTGGCGCGACGGACTACGACGGCAATGCCGACGACCCGGATGCGACGCCCGCTGCGCCTGCGGCAAAGTAGAGGCTTCGCGCGTTTGCATGCCGTGCGGCAGGTCCGGAACCTGTGGGCCGGCGTGAGCTCCAACCCCCCATTCAAAGCACGCGGGCCCCGTGCCCGGCCGGAAAGAACGAGATGATGAACCGCAGACAACTGGCCCGCTGGGCCGGCGTTGCCAGCCTGGTGCTGGCGCAGGGCGTGTCCAGCCTGGCCTTCGCCGCCGACGAGGCACCCGACGCGCTGATCACGCGCCTGTCGACCGAGGTGCTGGACGCCATCAAGGCCGACAAGTCCATCCAGACCGGCGACGTGGGCAAGATCATTGCGCTCGTGGACGGCAAGATCATGCCGAATGTGAACTTCCAGCGCATGACGGCTTCGGCGGTGGGCCCGGCGTGGCGGCAGGCCACGCCCGAGCAGAAGCAAAAGCTGCAGGACGAGTTCAAGGTGCTGCTGGTGCGCACGTATTCGGGCGCGCTGGCCCAGGTCAGCGACCAGCAGATCGCCGTGCGGCCGCTGCGCGCGTCGCCCGACGACAAGGAGGTCGTGGTGCGCTCCGAGGTGCGTGGCCGCGGCGATCCGGTGCAGCTCGAGTACCGCATGGAGAAGACGCCGGGCCAGGGGGCAGGCTGGAAGATCTACAACCTCAACGTGATGGGCATCTGGCTCGTGGAAACCTACCGCAGCCAGTTCGCGCAGGAAATCAACGCCAAGGGCCTGGACGGGCTGATCGCGGCGCTGGCCCAGCGCAACAAGTCCAACGACAAGAAGAGCGGCTGATGCTGGTGCTGCCGGCCTCGCTGACGCATGCCGAGGCCAGCGCCTCGCTGCACATGCTGCTGCAGGGCTTGAGCTCGCAGAGCGGGCCGGTGCTGGTCGACGCCAGCGCGCTGCAACGCTTCGACTCCTCGGCCCTGGCGGTGCTGCTGCAATGCCGGCGCGAGAGCATGGGCCTGGGGCGCGGCTTCATGGTGCGCGCGCTGCCGCCGCGGCTGCGTGCGCTGGCCAGGCTGTACGGCGTGGACGGACTGCTGCCCGCCGCGGTCTGATCCGGCCGCGCCAGCGCAAACTGCGGCTGGCCCTTAGAATGTCGGGTTGCCCATGCCCGCGATCTCGTTTCAGTCCGTCAGCAAGACCTATGCAGGTTCAAATGCAGGTTCTAAAGGCGGCTCCTCCCCCTTTCGTGCACTCGACGGTGTCAGCTTCGACATCGCCGAAGGCGAGTTCTTCGGCCTCCTGGGACCCAACGGCGCAGGCAAGACCTCGTTGATCAGCATCCTGGCAGGCCTGTCGCGCGCGACCAGCGGCCGCGTGGCGGTCCGTGGCCACGACGTGCAGGCCGATTTCGCGCAGGCCAGGCGCCAGCTCGGTGTCGTGCCGCAGGAACTCGTGTTCGACCCCTTCTTCAATGTGCGCGAGGCGCTGCGCATCCAGTCCGGCTACTTCGGCGTGCGCAACAACGACGCCTGGATCGACGAGCTGCTCGAGAACCTGGGCCTGGCCGACAAGGCCAACTCCAACATGCGCCAGCTGTCCGGCGGCATGAAGCGGCGCGTGCTCGTGGCGCAGGCCCTGGTGCACCGCCCGCCCGTGATCGTGCTGGACGAGCCCACGGCCGGCGTGGACGTGGAACTGCGCCAGACGCTGTGGCAGTTCATCGCGCGGCTCAACAAGCAGGGCCACACCGTGCTGCTGACCACCCACTACCTCGAAGAGGCCGAAGCGCTGTGCACGCGCATCGGCATGCTCAAGCAGGGGCAGATGGTGGCGCTGGCCGAGACCAGCGCGCTGCTCAAGTCCGCCTCCAGCAACGTGCTGCGCTTCAAGGTCGACCGCGAGCTGCCGCCCGTGCTGGCGCAGAGCGCGCGCGTGACGGGCCGCATCGTGCAGCTGCCGGCCCAGGGCGCACTCGAGATCGAGCAGTACCTCGCGGCGGTGCGCCAGGCCGGCCTGGTCGTGGAAGACGTGGAGATCCGCAAGGCCGACCTGGAGGACGTGTTCCTGCAGGTCATGGCGGCCGAGCGCAACCCCGACGCATTGGTGGTGTGATGACCGGCTGGCAAACCCTGTTCTACAAGGAAGTGCTGCGCTTCTGGAAGGTCGGCTTCCAGACCGTGGCTGCACCCGTGCTGACGGCCGTGCTGTACCTGCTGATCTTCGGCCATGTGCTGGAGGACAAGGTCAAGGTCTACGACAGCATCGGCTACACCGCCTTCCTGGTGCCTGGCCTCGTGATGATGAGCGTGCTGCAGAACG
>DATKFT010000534.1:0-4545 GCA_035544335.1 Pseudorhodoferax sp. | reverse complement strand
CGATGCGGGCTCGGGGGCCTGCCAGAGGTCGGCCGGGTGCACGCGCTCGACGCCGGCCAGCGCCTGCACGGTGCGGTAGGGCGCAAACAGCTCGGTCGGCGTGGCTGGCTGGCCGGCCAGCACGGCCTGCAGGTAGTCGCCCAGAGCCAGGCCGGCCTGCTCGATCTGCGCGACGGCTTCGTCGGTGCAGGGCTGGCGCTGCTCGGCAAAGCGCAGGATGGCCGCTTGCATGGCATCGGCGATGGCCGCGCAGGCGGGCTGCCCGACCAGGTGCAGCGCGCCGGCGCATTGGTGCGCGAACTGCTCGGCCTGCAGCAGGTGCGGCAGGCCGGCCGCATGGAAGCCGGCGCCGGCGGCTTCGGCTTCGCGCCGGTAGCGCTGCAGGCAGCGGGCGCTTGCATCCAGGGTCTTGCGCAGCTCCTCGTGCACCCAGGCCAGGGGGCCGAGATCCGCGGTGTCCGGCGGCGCTTCGGGTGGTGCTTGTGGCGACATGGTCGGCCGGTCGGGGGCGTCGTTCACGTCGGCGGGTGCGCACCGCGGCACGGCCGCTCGGCCGCGCTGCGCAGGCGGCCGGTCGGTCGCATCAGACGGGGTCCTGCGCCGCGTGCTGCGGGCGGGCGTGGCGCTGGACCGCCTGCAGCAGCTGGTCCTTGGTGAAGGGCTTGAGCAGGTGGTCCTGCGCACCGGCCAGCTGGCTGCGCGCGCGGTCGAACGGGCTGTCGCCGGACGACAGCATGAGCACCGGCATGTCGGCGAAGCGCGCGCTGCGCCGCAGGATGGCACAGGTCTGGTGCCCGTCCAGCCTGGGCATCAGGATGTCGCACAGGACCAGGTGCGGGGCATGGTCGTTGATCTTGGCCAGCGCGTCGAAGCCGTCTTCGGCCAGCAGCACGGTGTAACCGGCCTGCTGCAGGAAGATCTCGGCGCTGCGCCGCACGCTGCTGCTGTCATCGACCACCAGCACGCGCAAACCCGTCGCCGTCGTTGCCATGCTTGTTGCTCCGTTTGCTGCCGTTGCCGGGTCAGGGGGGCTTCAGGACCTCAAGGCGTGAGGACCGAATGCCTCAAATCTGGACCATCTCGAAATCTTCCTTGCGGGCCCCGCATTCGGGACAGGTCCAGTTCATCGGGACATCGGCCCACAAGGTGCCGGCTGCAATGCCGTCGTCCGGCGCTCCGGTGGATTCGTCGTAAATCCATCCACAGATCAGGCACATCCAGGTTTTCGGTTCGGTCACAGGCGTCAGGGGGCGTTCCAATAGAATGCATCGATTGTATCGAGGCGACCCGGGCGCAAGGCCCGGTGGCATGGTGCCAGCGCACGCTCTTCCACCCCCTCCCAAGGCCCTGCCGCCATCCGCATGAACGATCCTGACGCATCCCCCGCTTCCGAGTCCGGCGCGTTTGCCGCGGACGAGGACACAGGCCCGGCCTGCGTGCTGGTCTTCAACGCCAACGACCCCAGCGGCGCCGGTGGCCTGACCGCTGATGCCGCGGCCATCGCATCGGTCGGCGCGCACCCGCTGGCGGTGGTGACGGGCAGCTACGCGCGCGACAGCGCCGAGATCTTCGACCACTTCGTTTTCGACGAGGAGGCCGTGACCGAGCAGGCGCGCTGCGTGCTCGAGGACATGGCGGTGCAGGTGATCAAGGTCGGCTTCGTCGGCAGTCCCGAGAACGTGTCGGCCATCGCCGAGGTGGCGGCCGACTACGCCGACGTGCCGGTGGTCGCCTACATGCCCAACCTGTCGTGGTGGGACGAGGACCAGATCGACGCCTACCTCGACGCGTTCCAGGAGCTGCTGCTGCCGCAGACCACGGTGCTGGTGGGCAACCACAGCACGCTGTGGCGCTGGCTGCTGCCGGACTGGAGCAGCCAGCGCAGCCCTTCGCCACGCGACATCGCCAAGGCCGCGGCGGACAAGGGTGCTTCCTACACGCTGGTGACGGGCATCCTGCTGCCCGACCAGCATGTGGAGAACGTGCTGGCCACGCCCCAGGCCGTGCTGGCGAGCGCGCGCTTCGAGCTGTTCGAGGCCCAGTTCACGGGCGCCGGCGACACCTTGTCGGGCGCGCTGGCCGCGCTGCTGGCCGCGGGCGCCGAACTCGGCGAAGCCGTGGGCGAGGCGCTGACCTACCTGGACCAGTGCCTGGACGGGGGCTTTCGGCCCGGCATGGGCCATGTGCTGCCCGACCGCATGTTCTGGGCCCAGCCCGAAGAGGGTGAAGAGGGCGAGGCGCAGGACGGTGAGGCCGGCGACGACGGCGCTCCACTGCCAGCCGCAGACAAGGAGGGCGCGCCGCGCCAAGGAAAAGATGAGCACCAATGAAGAACTGTTCGCGCGCGCGCAGCGCGTGATTCCGGGCGGCGTCAACTCGCCCGTGCGCGCATTCCGCGCCGTGGGCGGCGTGCCGCGTTTCGTGCAGCGCGCCCAGGGCCCGTATTTCTGGGATGCCGAGGACCAGCGCTACATCGACTACATCGGCTCCTGGGGTCCCATGATCCTGGGCCATGGCCACCCGGCCGTGCTGTCGGCCGTGCAGGAGGCGGCGGTGCGGGGCTTCTCGTTCGGCGCACCGACTGAGCGCGAGATCGACCTGGCCGAGGCCATCCTGTCGCACCTGCCGTCCATGGACATGGTGCGCCTGGTCAGCTCGGGCACCGAAGCGGCCATGAGCGCGATCCGCCTGGCGCGCGGCGCCACCGGCCGCAAGAAGATCATCAAGTTCGAGGGCTGCTACCACGGCCATGCCGACGCGCTGCTGGTCAAGGCCGGCTCCGGCCTGGCGACCTTCGGCAACCCGACCAGCGCCGGCGTGCCGCCCGAGGTGGTGCAGGACACGCTGGTGCTCGCGTACAACGACCTGGCGGGTCTGGAGCAGGCCTTTGCCGAACATGGCGCGGCGCTGGCCTGCCTCATGATCGAGCCGATCGCGGGCAACATGAACTTCGTGCGCGCCAGCGTGCCCTTCATGCGGCGCTGCCGCGAGCTGTGCACGCAGCATGGCGCGCTGCTGGTATTCGACGAGGTCATGACCGGTTTCCGCGTGGCGCTGGGCGGGGCCCAGAGCGTGTATGCGAAGGACATTGCGGGCTTCGTGCCCGACCTCACGGTGCTGGGCAAGGTCATCGGCGGCGGCATGCCGCTGGCGGCTTTCGGCGGGCGCCGCGCCGTCATGGAGCAGCTGGCGCCGCTGGGGCCGGTCTACCAGGCCGGCACCTTGTCGGGCAACCCCGTGGCCACGGCCTGCGGCCTGGCCACGCTGCAGGAGATTGCCAAGCCGGGCTTTTACGAGACGCTGGCGCGGCGCACGCAGGCGCTCGTGGCCGGGCTGCGGGCCGCCGCAGCCGCCGAGGGTGTGCCCTTCAGCGGCGACAGCGAGGGCGGCATGTTCGGCTTCTTCCTGCTGGATGCGCTGCCGCAGAACTACAGCACGGTCATGACCACCGATGGCCCGCGTTTCAACCGGCTGTTCCACGGCCTGCTGGACCGGGGCGTCCACATCGCGCCGGCGCTGTACGAGGCCGGGTTCGTGAGCGCCGACCACAGCGACGAGGACATCGCGCAGACCGTGGACGCGGCGCGCGCCGTTTTCCGCACGCTGGCCCAGGGCTGATCCGCCGCCTGCGGGCTGGTGCTGACCGGCGGGGCGGGTCAACGCGGGCCTGGGCCCGCGCGTTGAAAAGTCTGTGTAAAGCCCTAAACTTTTCGCGGGCTCCGCGCTCTGACGGATGAAGACGGGGCCTCCCAGCTTGTCTGCTCTCTTTGGGAGAGCGGGCGGGGCATGGTCCCTGGAGCATTTGGAAGGATCACCATGAAAAAGCTTTTGCTCATGACCGGCGCCAGCCTGCTGGCCGCCACGGCACTGGCCCAGGAGGTGGGCACGGTGATTTCGGCAACGCCCGTGATGCAGCAGGTGGCCGTGCCGCGCTTGGTGTGCCAGGACCAGCAGGTCGCGGTGACGCCGCAGCCTTCGGGCGCGGGTGCGGTGATCGGTGCGATCGCCGGTGGTGTGATCGGCAGTGCTTTTGGCGGCGGCAGCGGCCACGCGCTCGCCACGGCGGCCGGCGTCCTGGGCGGTGCGGTGCTGGGCAACCAGGCCGAAGCCCAGCAGCCCACGCAGATCCAGTCGGTGCAGAACTGCAACACGCAGACCTACTACCAGAACCAGACCGCCTACTACGACGTGGTCTACGAGTACGCAGGCCGCCGTTACCAGGTGCAGATGGCCAACGATCCGGGGCGCACGGTGCCCGTGCAGGTCACGCCGGTCGGCAGCCTGCCGGCCCAGCCGGCCGTGCGGGCACCGGCCCGCATCATCTCGAGCACGACCTATGTGCAGCCGGCCGTGGAGCAGGTGGTGGTGCAGCAGCCCACGACGGTCTACCAGACCGCGCCGATTTACCAAGCCGCACCGGTCTACACCACGCCGTCGTACGTGGCGCCCCTGGCCATCGGCCTGAGCCTGGGCTACATCGGCGGCCACTACTCCCACCGCAGTTACGGGCCCCCGCGCTACTACGGGCGCCCGCACTGGCGCTGA
>DATKFT010000533.1:0-3280 GCA_035544335.1 Pseudorhodoferax sp. | reverse complement strand
TCTGTGCGCGGTGCAAGGGCGCCGGGAAATAGCGCATCACCGCAGGGTCCGCGTTGAGCGCCGCGAAGGGCGCGAGGTCGTCGTCGGTCCATTGGCGCAGCAGCAGCCTGGGCGTGTGGAGCGGTTCGTGCATGCGGCATTGTCGGCCGCGCAGCAGCCGTGCATGGACCACCGTGTCCGAGCCCCGCAGCGAGGCGCAGGAGCGCTGCGCGCGTACCGTGCAGCGGCGTGCACCCCATCGCAGCACCGCGTCGCCGCGGTGGGCGTAGCGCGGCCAGCGCCTCAGGCGCGGCCCGCGGGCAACGGCAGCCGCATGGCCTGCGCCCGCAGCGGCGAGCCCTCGCGCAGCGGCGTGTCGGCGCCGCAGGCCCGGAATCCGGCCGCAAGGTACAGCCGCAGCGCCGGCGTATCACCCAGCGTCACGCCGAGCTCCACCTGCCTGGCCTGGACGGAATGCGCCCAGGCGATGGCCGCGTCCAGCAGGGCCTGGCCGATGCCGCCCCCGCGCAGGCCGGGCGCCACCCACATCTGGTAGAGGTGGACGCTGCGCGGCTGCGCCGCATCGGCCTTGGCCCAGAGCAGGCCGGCGGCCCGCGGCCCGGCCCGCGCCAGCAGTGGCAGGTCCAGGCCCGAGGCCTGCGCCGCCGCCAGGCGCGCGCGCCACAGCGCAGGCGGGCGCTGCGCCTCCACGGCCAGCGTGCTGCCGAACGCATCCGGCGCGTCCTGCAGCGCGGCCAGGCGCAGCGCGCGGTACAGACGCCATGCACCAGGCGTGAGGGCCTGGACCGTGACCGGCGGCCGCGGCCCCTGCGCCGCGCTCACTTGCGCGGCCTGGCCTGGCGGTCGAACTTGTGCCAGTAGCGGAAGGCCTCCTCGTGCACCTCGATGTCGAGCTCCGAGATCCTGGCCTGCAACCGCTCCTGCACATCGGCCACGGCCTGGTTGTAGACCGCAGGCCCGATCTCCTCGAGGAAGAAGCCGAGCAAGGCGCCGGCGGCGATGTTGCCGATGGGCTCTTCCATGTTCTCGCGGAAGTAGCGCTCGATGGAGGCGATCGCCTCCTTGCGGGTGTCTTTGGGCAGGTCTATGGCCATGGTGAAGATGTCCTCGCGACCGCGGATGCGGCGCAGCGCGCAGATTGTCCGCGGCCCTGCGCGCAAGACCGACGGCCCGTCACGCCCCCGCGCCGTCGCCCGCGGCCAGCTGCGGCACCGCCGCGCGCATGGCCGCCACGAAGTGCAGCAGGCGCGGGGGGTAGTAGCGCGCCTGCGGATAGACGATGTACATGGGCAGCGGCGCGGCCTGCCACTGCGGCGCCAGGTGCAGCAGCCGGCCCTGCGCGATGTCGTCCTCCAGCATCCAGGACGAGCCCACGCCCACGCCCAGGCCCTGCAAGGCCGCACTGCGCAGCACGAACAGGCTGTCGGTGCTCAGGCGCGGCTGCAGCGGCAGCCGCGCGAGCCGGCCGCTGGCCATGTGGCGCAGCGTGATCTCGTGGCGGTAGAAGGTCTGCATCGCGAGCCAGGGCAAGGCCGCGAGGTCCTGTGGGTCCTCGGGGGGCGGCGCGCCACCCAGCAGCGCGGGCGAGCCGACCACGATGCGCGGCACGTCGGCGAGCCGCACGGCCACCACGGGCGCATCGGCCGGCTCGCCCACCTGCACCGCGCAGTCGATGCCGGCGGCGATGAAGTCGCGCACGTCGTCGCGCAGCAGCCACTCCACCGACACGCGCGGATGGGCGCGCAGGAAGTCGGCCAGCGGTGCGACGAAGCGCTCCTGGCCGAAGGCATGCGGCATGGCCACGCGCAGCAGGCCCTCGGCCTCCTGCTGGGCGCCGCGCAGCTCGGCCTCGAACGCGGACCAGTTGGCCAGCAACTCCTTGGCACGCGCAAAACAGCGCTCGCCGTCCACCGTCAGCCGCATGGCGTGCGTGGAACGCTGCAGCAGCCGCACGCCCAGCGAGCGCTCGAGCAGCTGCAGCCGCCGGCTCACCGTGGGCTGGGTGGACTGCAGCTGGGCCGCGGCCGCCGACAGGCTGCCGGCCTCGACGATGCGCACAAAGGTGTCCATCAGCACGAGGCGATCGCCCGCGATGGAGCCGGAAACCAGGTCATTCATACGTTAAGCGTATAGCAATTGTGCGCCGCAGCATACTTCCATCTTGCGGCAGTGAGGCAGAAACTACGGGCCGGTTTCTCCTCCGAAAAGCACAATACCATGCAAACAATGAATATCCACGCAGGAGCAGCATCCGCCCTGCCCGCCCCGCTGCTGGGCCTGCTGGCCACGGCAGCAGGCATGAGCGTGGCCTCGCTGTACTACAGCCAGCCGATGCTGGGACGGATGGCCGAGGACCTGCAGGCCACGCCCGGCGCGGCCGGTGCCGTGCCCACGCTGACCCAGGTCGGCTACGCACTGGGCATCGTGCTGCTCGCGCCGCTGGGCGACCGCTTCGACCGGCGCCGCATCATCCTGGTCAAGGCCGCCGTGCTCGCCGTGATGCTGCTGGCCACAGCCGCCGCGCCTTCTCTGTCGCTGCTGCTGGCGGCCAGCCTCGCGATCGGCCTGGCCGCCACGGTGGCGCAGGACATCGTGCCGGCAGCCGCCACGCTGGCGCCCACGGCCGAACGCGGCAAGGCCGTCGTCACCGTGATGACCGGACTGCTGCTGGGCATCCTGCTCTCGCGCGTGGTCAGCGGCTTCGTCGCCGAGCACTGGAGCTGGCGCGCCGTCTACGCGGGGGCTGCGGTGGGCGTGGCCGCCGTGGGGCTGGCCGCCTGGCGCCTGCTGCCGCGCTTCGCGCCAACCACGCAGCTGGGCTACGGCGCGCTGCTGGCCTCGCTGGCTTCGCTGTGGCGCCAGCATCCCGCGCTGCGCCGCGCAGCCTGGGCCCAGGGCCTGCTGGCGGTGGGCTTCAGCGCGTTCTGGTCCACGCTGGCCGTGATGCTGCAAGCGCCCCCGCTGCACATCGGCGCCAGCGTGGCCGGTGCCTTCGGCCTGGCCGGTGCGGTCGGTGCGCTGGCCGCGCCGCTGGCGGGCCGCCTGGCCGACCGCAGCGGACCGGGCCGCGTGGCGCGCCTGGGCGCTGGCCTGACCACGCTGAGCTTCGCGGCCTTGGCGCTGGGCGCCGCGCTGCCGGCGGGTCCCCAGCTCGTGCTGCTGGCGCTGGGCACCGTGGCCTTCGACCTGGGTGTGCAGGCCACGCTGGTCGCGCACCAGAGCATCGTCTATGGCATCGACCCGGCCGCGCGCAGCCGGCTCAACGCGGTGCTGCTGGCCA
>DATKFT010000532.1:0-7252 GCA_035544335.1 Pseudorhodoferax sp. | reverse complement strand
TGCTGCGCCACGTGACCGCGCCCACGCGCATGCTGCACCCGGCCGAAGACTGCTATCGCGCGCTGGGCTACAGCATCGCCAACGCGCGGCTGGAGCACGATGCCCACGCGCAGCTGTGGCGCTGCTTCACCGCCACGCGCGCGGGACATGGCGGCAGCCAGCCGCTGCGCGTGTGCGAACGCACGACCGACGCCCAGGGCCAGGCCTTCACGGACACCTCGGCCTGGTACTGGGCGGCCCTGCGCGGCCAGTCCACCGGCCCCTGGCTGGCCGTGACCACGGCCACGCCGCTGGCCTCCGCCGCGGGGCTGCTGTGAAGCCCGCCCGGGCGCTGCGCCTGCTCTTGCCCGGGCTCGCTGCCCTGCTGCTGGGACTGGTGCTGGCCGGTGCCGTGGCCTTGCGGCTGCTCGCGCCGCAGCCCGGCGAATGGGCCGCGCCGCTGCGCATCGGCCCCTGGCAGACCCAGGTCGGCGTGAGCGCCGTGCTGCGGCTGGCCACGGCCGCGCCGTTCGCGCGCTGGCTGGACGGCCGGCGCCTGCAGACGCGCTGGGGCCCCGTCGCGCTGCAATGGCAGGCGGCCGACCGCAGCCTGCACCTGCAGTGCGCGCCCTGCAGCGTGCCGGCCCCCGCGCTGGGCCCCGCACCGCTGCAGCTGGCGCGCGTGCGGCTGTCGGTGTTCCGCACGCTCGAGACCGTGCACGGCCTCGTCCGCGCCGACACGGGTCTTGAGGACGGCGCGGCGCTGCAGCTGTGGTTCACCGGCCAGCTGCAGCACGGTGGCCTGGCCCTGCAGCTGCACCTGCCCGCCACGCCCATCGCCGATGCCTACGCCGTGCTCGCACCGCAGCTGCCCGAGCTGCGCCAGGCCCGCATCGCAGGCACGGTCGCGCTGCGTGCGCAATGGCGGCTGCCGTCCGGCCCGCTGCGCGTGCAGCCGCAGCTGGAAGGCTTCGCGGTGCAGGGCCTGGGCACCGAGGCCTGGGCCCATGCCACGAGCAACTGCGGCGCGCCGGGCCGGCTGCGCCGGGACGACTGGCTGGCGCGCGCCGTGCTCGCGGCCGAGGACCAGCGCTTCTTCGAACACCCGGGCTACGACATCCGCGAACTGCAGGCCGCGCTGCAGGCCAACCAGATGGAGGGCGGCGTGCGCCGCGGCGGCAGCACGCTGGGCCAGCAGCTCGCCAAGCGCCTCGTGGCGGGCGACGAACGCAGCGCCACGCGCAAGCTGCGCGAGCTGCTGTATGCGGTGGAGATGGAGCAGACGCTGGGCAAGGCGCGCATCCTGCAGCTGTACCTGGACAACGCGCCCTGGGGCACGGGCATCTGCGGCGCCGAGGCCGCGGCGCAGGCCTACTTCCAGCGCAGCGCGCGGGCGCTCGCGCCGGCCCAGGCCGTGTGGCTGGCGGCCATGCTGCACAGACCCGATGCCGAGGCCCGTGCCTGGCAGCGCAACGGCGGCATCGACCTGGCACGCGCCGAGTGGGTGGCGGGCCACCTGCGCGGCGGCACGCGCGCGCGCGAACGGCGCGCTGCATTGCAGGCGCTGCAGGCCATGGGGCCACCGGCACCCTGAAGTGGGCGGATGGAGGATGCCGGCGCGCTCCCCTGCCGGTTGCCGCCACCGTGCGCTGGCTTGGCGCCCATGCGCGACCGCTAGACTCATCCTTTCTCGAAAGGATCCCTTGTGTTGAAGACCTACCAGGGCAGCTGCCACTGCGGCGCAGTCCGCTTCGAAGTGGCGATCGACCTCGCTGCCGGCACGAACAAGTGCAACTGCTCGATCTGTACCAAGACCCGCAACTGGAATGCCATCGTGTCGCCGGACGCCTTCAGACTCCTGGCCGGCGAGGGCGACCTCAGCGACTACCAGTTCGGGACCAAGGTCGGGCACCACCTGTTCTGCAAGCACTGCGGTGTGCGCTCGTTCGCCCGGGGGTATGTGGAGCAGATCGGCGGGCACTACGTGGCGGTCCAGCTGGCATCGCTGGACGACGCCAGCCCGCAGGAGCTGCTCGCGGCCCCCATCCGCTACGCCGATGGCCGCCACAACGACTGGGGCACCGTGCCCGACGAGGTACGGCATCTCTGAAGGGCCGGCCTGCAGGCGCGCTGTCGAAATGTCGTCCCCGCCATCGTCGTGGGCTGTGCGGGCTCCCGCACCGCAACGACCATCGAAAGGAACCCAGATGACAAGCCAAGAAGCCGTCAAAGGCCCCGCGTCCTACTTCCCGTCCATCGAGAAGAAGTACGGCCAACCCATCGCCCACTGGCTGCAGGTGCTGCAGCAGGCGGGGCCCCTCAAACACATGGAATTGGTCAACCTCCTCAAGGCCGGGCATGGGCTGGGCCACGGCCACGCCAACGCGCTCGTGGCCTGGTTCATGGCCAAGCGCTAGCCCGCCCGGCGCCCGGGTCCCAACCCGTCCCGCGGCGGCATGAAGCGCACGTGTCAGCGCCATGTACTGCGACTCCGAGTGATCGCGCCGCACCTGCACCAGCGGCGCGATGCCGGCCGTGGCGACGTCGGGCAACCGGTCCGTGCAGCCGCTCGCGGCCGCGGAGATGACCTCCCCGGCATCCTCCGCGCTGGCCAGCCGGGCTCCGTCCCATCGAAGGTCACAGGGCAGGCATGGCGCCCGCCAAGCGCGCACTGTTCCACGCGGCGCGCGCGGCGCTCCGTCAGGCGCTGGCGACCCGCACCGCATCCCCCACCGCGATCTCCCCGCCCTGCAGCACGCGCGCCGTCATGCCGCCGTGGCCGCGCAGCGCGTTGTAGCCGCCCGGCCCCAGCGCGGCCTCCATCTTCGAGCAGGGATCGCAGGGGCCGGTCAGCTGCAGCACCACCGCCCCGCCGATGTGCAGCACCAGCGGCTGGTCGGCAAACAGCGTGCGCGCCGCGACGAGGTTGAGGCCCGCGACCACGAGGTTGCGGCGCAGCAGCGTGGCGTCCACCTGCGGCAGCCCCGCCCAGGCCGCGACCAGCGGCAGGTGCTCGGCCTGCAGCAGCGTGACCTGCCGCTTGCCACCACCCGCGCGCGCCGGCGCAGCCCGCTCGGCGCCGCGGTCGCCCTGCAGGCCGCGGTCCGGCCATGCCAGCGCACGCGCGACCGACAGCGCCGGCGCATCGCGCGCGGGCCGCAGCACGATGGCCTGCAGGCGGCCGGCATGGGGAAACTGGCGGGACAGCTGGCGCAGGTCGGACATGGCCCGCATGCTCGCACAGCGGCGGCCTGCAGCGGCCTGCGACAGAATGCGTGGCACGCGCTGGCCTGTGCCAACACCTGGAGACGCACCGTGAAACCCATCCGCATGCTGTCGATCGCAAGCCAAGTCGTCGCCTTCGGACTGCTGGTGACAGGGCATTCCCGTGGCGCATTCCTTCTGTTCGGCCTGACGCTCGTGGTGGAGATCGGGGTCGCGGCCCTCACGGGCAAACAGACGAACGACGGAGAACGCTGAGGGGCGCGGCGCGTCCGGCAGCAAGCAAAGGATTTCCATGGAGACCCGGATGCACCAGCGCCGAACATTCCTGACGGGCCTCGCGGCCAGTGCCCTCCTGCCGGGCCATGCCATGGCCCGCCCCGCCCTGCCCCAGGAATGCGCCTGGATCCTCGGCCTGTGGCGCTCCGACGTGGCGCGCACCATGGCCCACTTCAGCGTCCAGGGCAGGCGGCCCAGCGCCGAGCAGCTACAAAAGATCAGCACGCTGTTCGGCAAGATCACGCACGAGTTCCTGCCCGGGCGCCTCGTCGTGCGCGAAGAGAACGGCGCGCATGTGCGCCGGCAGGCATTCGGATTCCGCGTGGACGGGTTCACGTCCAGCACGGTGTCGCTGGTGCTGCGGGGCCGCGATCGGCCGCCCGGCATGACGCTGTACAAGGGCGACGGCCACTACTTCGTGCGCTCCGGGAACCACCTGGAGTACTTCAAGAGACAGGACGCGTAGCGGCGGCGCTGGGCGACACGCCCACTGGCACGCCCATGGCGCCGCCAGTCCCCTCAGCGCCGCCCCCGCCCTCCGAGCACACCCACCACCTCGCGGAACACCGCATTGCCCGCGCCTGCGTGCGCGAGATCCAGCACGTGGCTCGTGGCGTAGTAGGGGCTCAGGTCCAGCCCCACGCCCACGCCGACCAGCGCGATGCGGCCCTGCTGCTCGATGCGCTGCGCCACCTGCTGCAGGTGCCGGTCCAGCACCTGCGCGTCGTTGGCCAGGCGCGTCGCACCGTCCATGGGACAGCCGTCGGACAGCACCACGAGGATGCGGCGCTCGGCCTCCTGGGCCGCGAGCCGGCCGGCCGCCCATTCCAGCGCCTCGCCGTCCACGCCTTCGCGGAACAGCTCGGGCCGCAGCAACGCGGCGATGCCGGGCCGCGCGCGGCGCCAGGGCGTGGCGGCGTCCTTGAACACCATGTGGCACAGCTCGTTGAGCCGGCCCGGCCGCGCGGGCCGGCCCGCGCGCTGCCAGTCGCGCTGGGCACGGCCGCCGTTCCAGGCGCCGGTCGTGAAGCCCAGCACCTCGCAGGCCACGCCGATGCGCTCGAGCGCACGCGCCAGCACGTCGGCCAGCATGGCCGTCCACTCGGCGTGTTCCTTCATCGAGGCCGAGCAGTCGAGCAGCAGCGTCACGGCGCAGTCGGCCAGCGGCTGCTGGCGCGCGGCGCGGAACAGCCGGCGCTCGGTCGGCAGCGCCACGAGCCGGGCCAGCCGGCGGCCGTCGAGCAGGCCTTCCTCCTGGCCGTCGTGCCAGCCGTCCTCGCGCGGGCGCGCCAGCAGCGCCTGCAGCGCGCGCACGAGCCAGGGCAGCTGCACACCCTGGCGCGCGATGCGCGCGTCCAGCCGCTCGCGCAGTTCGCGCAGCACGTCGGCGCGCACCAGCGCCGTGGCCGCCACCTCGCGGTCGTAGGCGCGCGTGAACACGCGGTAGCTCTCGCCCGCGCCGTCGACCACGCGCGCGGCACCGCCCTGCGCGAGGGGGCCCACCTCGCCGGCCGGTGGCTCGAAGTCCATCAGCACGCGAAAGCCCGCGGGGCTGTCTTCCTCGTCCTCCTCGGCGGCAGCCGCCTGCTGCTCGGCCGCCTCGGCACCGTGCGCGAGCATGGCGGCCACCGCGCGCGCGATGGCCAGCGCGTGGCGCGCGTAGGCGGCCTGGTCGTGGCGCTCGCGGCGCAGGCCGGCCAGGTCGGGGCCCAGCTGCGGCACGATGCCTGCGCGCGTGCCCTCCATGAGGTCCTCGGTGTCCTCGAGCACGGGCTCGCCGCTCACACGCGCGCGGCAGATCTGCGCCACGGTGTAGAGCAGGAGCCCGCGCGAGGTCTCGTTGAGCCGCGCCCGGTGGTAGGCGCGCGACCAGGCATCGAAGCGGTGGCGCAGGTTGTGTGCGACGCCGGGCAGCGCGGCAGCGGCCAGCGATTCGCAGCGCAGCTGCTCGAGCAGCTCGAACAGCAGGCGCTCGACGGGCGGCTGTGGACACAGGCTGCGGTGCAGCGCCGCGTCGGAATGCGCCAGCCGCAGCGCGATGCCGTCAGCCGCGCCGCGGAAGGAGCCCGCGTCGTCGCCGTGCTCCAGCGCGGGCGCCAGGTGCGGGCTGAACAGCGGCAGCGGCTGGCGCCCGCGGTGCAGGCGGCGGCCGCGGTAGTGCAGGTCGGCCTCGCCGCTCAGCGCGCGGATGGCGCCCACGCTGAGTTCCTCGACCTGCTCGTGCCAGCGCGCGAGCTGCGGCGGCGTGGGCGGCAGGCCGTCGGCGCCCGCGCGCGGCGGCACAGGCCAGTGCGCGGGGTTCACGGGCCCGCCCGGCGCGGCGCGCCCACGCGCGCGCAGTTCACGGGCGCCCCCCCGCGCTGCGCGCTGCGGTGCGAGGCCGCGCGGCGCTCATGGCGGCGCCACGCCGTCCAGTTCGCGGTCCAGGCCGCGCTGGAAGTACTCGGCCACGACGGGACGCTCGGCCTCGTCGCACTTGTTCGCATACGAGAGCCGGAAGGCCAGCGCCACGTCGTCGAAGATCTGCAGGTTCTCGGCCCAGGTGATCACGGTGCGCGGCGACATCAGCGTGGACACGTCGCCGGCCGCGAAGCCTTTGCGCGTGAGCCCGGCCACGGCCACCATCTGCGCCACGAGCCGGCGGCCGGCGGCGTCGTCCAGCGCGGGCACACGCGCCAGCACGATGGCCTCTTCCTCGGCGGCCGGCAGGTAGTCCAGCGCGGCCACGATGTTCCAGCGGTCGATCTGCGCGTGGTTGAGCCGCTGCACGCCGTGGTACAGGCCGTTGAGGTTGCCCTGGCCCACGGTGTTGGCCGTGGCGAACAGACGGAACGCGGGATGCGGCGTGAGCACGGTGTTCTGGTCCAGCAGCGTGAGCCGGCCGCCCTGCTCGAGCACGCGCTGGATCACGAACATCACGTCGGGCCGGCCCGCGTCGTACTCGTCGAACACGAGTGCCACGGGCCGCTGCAAGGCCCAGGGCAGGATGCCGGGCTGGAACGCGGTGACCTGCTGGCCGTCCTGGAGCACCACGGCGTCGCGGCCGATGAGGTCCAGCCGGCCCACATGGCCGTCCAGGTTCACGCGCAGGCAGGGCCAGTTCAGCCGCGCCGCCACCTGCTCGATGTGGGTGGACTTGCCCGTGCCGTGCAGGCCCTGCAGCAGCACGCGCCGGTTGTGCGCGAAGCCGGCCAACAGGGCCAGCGTGACATCGGGCTGGAAGCGGTAGGCCGGGTCGATCTCGGGCACATGGGCGTCGGGCTCGCGGAAGGCCGGCACGCGCAGCGCGCTGTCCAGGCCGAAGAGCTCGCGCACGCCGACCGTGGTGTCCGGCCCTGCGGCCATCCCTGTCGCCCCCCCTGACGTGGGCGCGTTCACCGGGCGGCCTCCGCAGCCGGCGTGCGCGAGACACCGCGCTCGATGTCGGCCAGCGCCAGCGCCGCGCGCTGCAGCGCGGGCAGCACGCTCTCGGCCTTCTCGCGCGGCAACCGCATGACGGGGGCCTGCACGGCCACGCAAAGGTTGGAGCGCCCGGTGTCGGAGGGCACGAGCACGGCCACGCAGAGCAGGCCGGGCAGGAACTCCTCGTCGTCCAGCGCATGGCCGTCGCGGCGCACGGCCTTGAGCATCTGCTCCAGCGCGGGCAGCGCGGTCACGGTCTTGGGCGTGTAGGCCGCAAGCGGCGCATGGCCCAAGAGGCGCTGGCGCTGCGCGGGGCTCATCTGCGCGAGCAGCAGCTTGCCGCTGGCCGAGCAGTGGGCCGGCACGCGCG
>DATKFT010000531.1:0-5089 GCA_035544335.1 Pseudorhodoferax sp. | reverse complement strand
GCGCGTCGGCAAAGGTCTTGGCGTCGGCCTCGATCTCTCGGACCATGGGGCGGCGCAGCGAAGCCGGGTTGGCCAGGATGTCCTCCAGCCGGCCCTGCTCCTCGCGCAGCTCCTTGAGCTCCTGCTCGATCTTGATGGCTTCCAGCCGCGCGAGCTGGCGCAGCCGGATCTCCAGGATGTCCTCGGCCTGCCGGTCCGACAGCCTGAAGCGCGCGATCAGCGCCGCCTTGGGATCGTCCGACTGGCGGATGATCGCGATGACCTCGTCGATGTTGAGCAGCACGAGCTGCCGGCCTTCGAGGATGTGGATGCGGTCCAGCACCTTGTCCAGCCGGTACTGGGAACGGCGCTGCACCGTGGTCTGGCGGAACGCGATCCACTCTTCGAGCAGTTGGCGCAGCGACTTCTGCACGGGCCGGCCGTCCAGGCCCACGCCGGTCAGGTTGATCGGCGCGCTGGTCTCCAGACTCGTGTGGGCCAGCAGCGCGCCGATGAGTTCGGGCTGGGCGATGCGGCTGGTCTTGGGCTCGAACACCAGACGCACGGCCGCGTCCTTGCTGGACTCGTCGCGCACCACGTCCAGCACGGCCAGCATGCTGGCCTTGAGCAGCTGCTGCTCCTGGCTCAGCGTCTTCTTGCCGGCCTTGACCTGCGGGTTGGTCAGCGCCTCGATCTCTTCGAGCACGCGCTGGCTGCTGACGCCGGGCGGCAGTTCGGTCACCACCATCTGCCACTGGCCGCGCGCAAGCTCCTCGATCTTCCAGCGCGCGCGCACCTTGAGCGAGCCGCGGCCCGTGCGGTAGGCATCAGCGATGTCGCCAGGCGTGCTGATGATCTGGCCGCCGCCCGCGTAGTCGGGGCCGGGCAGGATCTGCAGCAGTTCCTCGTCCGTGAGCTTGGGCGTCTTGATCAGCGCCACGCAGGCGTCGGCCACCTCGCGCAGGTTGTGGCTGGGGATCTCGGTGGCCAGACCCACCGCGATGCCGCTCGCGCCGTTGAGCAGCGTGAACGGCAGCCGCGCCGGCAGCTGGCGCGGCTCCTCAGTCGAACCGTCGTAGTTGGGAATGAAGTCGACCGTGCCTTCGTCGATCTCGTCCAGCAGCAATCGCGTGATGCGCGCCAGCCGCGCTTCGGTGTAGCGCATCGCGGCCGCACCGTCGCCGTCGCGGCTGCCGAAGTTGCCCTGGCCGTCGATGAGCGGGTAGCGCTGCGAGAAATCCTGCGCCATGCGCACCAGCGCGTCGTAGGCGGCCTGGTCGCCGTGCGGATGGAAGCGGCCCAGCACGTCGCCGACCACGCGCGCGCTTTTGACGGGCTTGGCGCCCACCGTGCCGTTGGGCCCGCCGAAGCCCAGCCCCATGCGCGACATGGAGTACAGGATGCGGCGCTGCACGGGCTTTTGCCCGTCGCAGACGTCGGGCAGCGCGCGGCCCTTGACCACGCTCATCGCGTATTCGAGGTAGGCGCGCTGGGCGTAGCGGCCCAGGTCGAGCGCGTCGTCGCTCTCGCCGTCGCCAGGGCCACCCGTGCCGGGGCCCTGCGGTGGCAGGTTGGAGTCGTCCAGGATCGAAGAATCTGTCATGTTGCGAAACGGATGGGGCATGCGGCAGGCCAGCTGCCGCAGAGGGCGCCGGAGGGGGCCGGCTTCAGGGCTGCTGCTGGGCGAGCTGCGTGGCCGTGCCGCCCACGGGCAAACGGCCACCCAGCTCGACGTGCACACGCTGCGGCTGCTGCAGCCGGCGGCTTTCGGGCGCCGGCTTCAGGCCCTGGTAGAGCCGTGTGACGGTGCGCACGTAGTCCTGGGTTTCCTTGTAGTTCGGAATCCTGTTGCCAGCGCGCTGCACCGCGCCCTCGCCGGCGTTGTAGGACGCCAGCGCCAGGTCGAGTTGGCCCGGGAACAGGTCGAGCAGGAAACGCAGGTAGCGCGTGCCGATGCCGATGTTGGTCTTGGGGTCGGAGAGCTTGGTCTCGATGGGCGTCTTGTCGTCGCCCACCAGGCCGTAGCGCTCGGCCGTGGCCGGCATGATCTGCATGAGGCCGACCGCGCCCTTGGGCGAGATGGCCATGCGGTCAAAACCCGACTCGGCCACGATCAGCGCCTGCAGCAGCGCGATATCGATGCCGTGCCGGGCCGCGGCCTCGCGCAGGTGCGGCAGCACGAGCTTGTAGGTGGGCGAGACCTCGAAGAAGGTCTGCAGCTTGGTCGGAATCTCGGGCCGCGCCTCGGGCGGCGGGTTGAAGGCACCGATCCCGCTGCGGGTGTCGAAACTGTCGTCGCCCTTGTAGAACAGCGTGTAGCGCTCATCGACCTGGCTGCTCGCGAAATGCGCGACACCGCGTGCGTCGATGAAACCCCAGACATCCGCGCGCGACGCCGCCGGCCAGAGCCCTGCCGCCAGGCTCAGCGTCGCCACCAGTGCCTTCCAGTTCCGTCGTGCGCGTGCCATCAAATGTCCACCTCGACTGCGTCGCCATGCAATTCCATCAGTTCGCGACGGGATGCGGCTTCGCCCTTGCCCATGAGTTTGGTGATCAGCTGCTCGGTGCCCGCGAAGTCCACCGCGCCGAGCTGCACCGGCAGCAGGCGGCGCGTGTCGGGATTGAGCGTGGTGTCCCACAGCTGCTCCGCGCTCATCTCGCCCAGGCCCTTGAACCGGCTGATGGTCCAGCTGCCTTCGCGAACACCTTCCTTGCGCAGTTTATCGAGGATGGCCGTCAGTTCGCCAGCGTCCAGTGCATAAGTCTTGGATGCCGGTTTTTTTCCACGCGCGGGCGCGTCCACACGGAACAGCGGCGGGCGCGCCACGAACACATGGCCGGTCTCGATGAGCTTGGGGAAATGGCGGAAGAACAGCGTGAGCAGCAGCACCTGGATGTGCGAGCCGTCCACGTCGGCGTCGGCCAGGATGCAGATCTTGCCGTAGCGCAGGCCCGAGAGGTCGGGGCTGTCGCCCGGGCCATGCGGATCGACGCCGACGGCCACCGAGATGTCGTGGATCTCGGTGTTGGCGAACAGGCGGTCGCGCTCGACCTCCCAGGTGTTGAGCACCTTGCCGCGCAGCGGCAGCACGGCCTGGCTCTCCTTGTCGCGGCCCATCTTGGCGCTGCCGCCGGCCGAGTCGCCCTCGACCAGGAAGACCTCGTTGTGCGAGGTGTCGCGGCTCTCGCAGTCGGTCAGCTTGCCTGGCAGCACGGCGACGCCCGAGCCCTTGCGCTTCTCGACCTTCTGGCCCGCGCGCTGGCGCGTCTGCGCGGCGCGGATGGCCAGCTCGGCCAGCTTCTTGCCATAGTCCACGTGCTGGTTCAGCCAGAGCTCGAGCGCCGGCCGCACGAAGCTGGCCACCAGGCGCACGGCGTCGCGCGAGTTCAGCCGCTCCTTGATCTGGCCCTGGAACTGCGGGTCCAGCACCTTGGCCGACAGCACGTAGCTGGCACGCGCGAACACGTCCTCGGGCAGCAGCTTGACGCCCTTGGGCAACAGCGAATGCAGCTCGATGAAGCTCTTGACGGCCGTGAACAGGCCTTCGCGCAGGCCGGCCTCGTGCGTGCCGCCCGCGCTGGTCGGGATCAGGTTGACGTAGCTCTCGCGCACGACCTGGCCCTCTTCGGTGAAGGCGACCGACCATTGCGCGCCCTCGCCCTCGGCGAAGGTCTCGTTGCTGTCGGCGTAGCCCTCGCCTTCGAACAAGGGGATCACCGGGTCGGCATTGAGCGTCTGCGTGAGGTAGTCCGTGAGGCCGCCCTTGTACTGCCAGGTCTGGCTGTCCTTGGTTTTCTCGACCGTCAGCGAGACCGTGACACCGGGCATCAGCACGGCCTTGCTGCGCAGCAGATGGGCCAGCTCCTGCATGGGCAGGGCCTCGCTGTCGAAGTACTTGGCGTCGGGCCACACGCGCACCGAGGTGCCGGTGCGGCGGTCGCCCTCGCCGGTCTTGCGCACGACAAGCGGCTCGACCACGTCGCCATCGCCGAACACCAGGCGCGCCACCTGGCCTTCGCGGTAGCTCGTGACCTCCAGCCGCCTGGCCAGCGCGTTGGTGACCGAGACGCCCACGCCGTGCAGGCCGCCCGAGAAGCTGTAGGCGCCGCCCTTGCCCTTGTCGAATTTGCCGCCCGCGTGCAATCGCGTGAACACGAGCTCGATGACGGGCGCGTTTTCCTCGGGGTGCATGCCGAACGGGATGCCACGGCCCTCGTCGTCGATGCCGACGGAACCGTCGGCGAACAGCGTCACGCGGATCTTCTTGCCGTGGCCGGCGAGCGCTTCGTCGGCGGCGTTGTCCAGCACTTCCTGGATCACGTGCAGCGGGTTGTCGGTGCGCGTGTACATGCCGGGCCGCTGCTTGACGGGCTCCAGGCCTTTGAGAACTCGGATCGAGGCTTCGCCGTACTGCGGCACGGCCTTAGCGGAGGATTGGGTTGCCATGGCGCGGGATTGTAGAGTCGTCCTTTGGCGCTACTGGATGCAAATACAGACCGGCGCCAGCGCGACGGCAAGGGTCAAGCAAATTCACTACAGTTCGCGCCCATGACAAATACAACGAAGACTCAGCTGCCGCTGGCGCGCATCCTGATCTGCGGCGGCCTGATCGTGACGCTGTCCATGGGCATCCGCCACGGCTTCGGGCTGTGGCTGCAGCCCATCACGCAGGCCAACGGCTGGACGCGCGAGGCCTTCGCGCTGGCCATCGCGGTACAGAACATCTCCTGGGGCATTGCGGGCATCTTCGCGGGCATGGCGGCCGACCGCTTCGGTGCGTTCCGCGTGCTGCTGGTCTGCGCCGTGCTGTACGGGCTGGGCCTGGTCGGCATGGCCCATGCGAGCACGCCGCTCATGTTCTCGCTGTCCGCGGGCGTGCTGCTGGGCATGGCCCAGGCCGGCACCACCTACGCGGTGATCTTCGGCGTGATCGGGCGCAACGTCTCGCCCGAGCGGCGCTCCTGGGCCATGGGCATCGCGGCGGCCGCGGGTTCGTTCGGCCAATTCCTGATGGTGCCGGTCGAAGGCTTTCTGATCGCGCGCTTCGGCTGGCAGGAAGCACTCGTGGTCCTGGGTGCCGCCGCGCTGCTGATCGTGCCCCTGGCCTTC
>DATKFT010000530.1:0-4555 GCA_035544335.1 Pseudorhodoferax sp. | reverse complement strand
CAGCATGGCCACGGTCTGGCATGGCGTGGTCAACCCGACGCGGCCGGGCGCGCTGCGCGAATGGCGCTATGGCGACGGTGCGGCAGACAGCCAGCCGGCCGTCACGCTGCGCCAGGGCCAGGAGATGGGGCGCTTCCTGCTCGGCTCCACGGTGGTGATGCTGTTCCCGCAGGGCCCGCTGGCCTTCAACCCGGCCTGGGCGCCGGCCCGGCCCATCCGCCTGGGCGAGCGCATGGCGGACTGGAACGCGCCGGCCTGACGCCTACGCCTACTTGAAGATCACGGTCTTGTGGCCGTTCAGCAGCACGCGGTGCTCGCTGTGCCACTTGACCGCGCGCGCGAGCACCTGGCTTTCGGTGTCGCGGCCCATGGCGGTCAGGTCTTCCACGGTCTTGCTGTGGTCGGCGCGGGCCACGTCCTGTTCGATGATGGGACCCTCGTCGAGCTCGGCCGTCACGTAGTGGGCGGTCGCGCCGATCAGCTTCACGCCGCGGTCGTGCGCCTGGTAGTAGGGCTTGGCGCCCTTGAAGCTGGGCAGGAACGAGTGGTGGATGTTGATCGCGCGGCCCGACAGCTTGCGGCACAGGTCGTCCGACAGGATCTGCATGTAGCGCGCCAGCACCACGAGCTCGGCGTTCTCGCTCTCGATGACCTCGTAGGCGCGCGCCTCGGCCTGGGGCTTGGTGGCCGCCGTCATCGGGATGTGGTGGAACGGCACGTTGTAGCTGGCGGCCAGCTGGTAGAACTCGCGGTGGTTGGAGACGATGGCGCGGATGTCCACCGGCAGCAGGCCGCTCTTCCAGCGGAACAGCAGGTCGTTCAGGCAGTGTCCTTCCTTGCTGACCATGATGACCGTGCGCATGGGCTCGGCCATGGCATGCAGGCTCCAGCGCATCTTGAACTCTTCGGCAAACGGCGTCAGCTGCGCCTGCAGATGGGCCAGGCCATCGCTGCTGCCAAAGCGCACGCGCATGAAGAACAGGCCGGTCGCGGGGTCGTTGTACTGCGCAGCCTCTTCGATGTTGCCGTCGCGTTCGTACAGAAAGCCCGACACGGCGTGCACGATGCCGGTGCGGTCGGGGCAGGACAGGGTCAGGATGTAGGAGGCACTGGTCGTCATAGCCGCGCGATTGTCGCAGCCTCCGGCCCTACTGGCCCAGGCGCAGGCGCAGGTCGGCGCAGTAGTCCTTGCCGGTCGCCTGCGGCGTGGTCCAGATGGTGTCAAAGGACGACGAGGGCTTGGCCTCGCCGCCGGCCTGCAGGCGCACGACCCGCACCGCAAGGCTGGCGGGCAGGTGCAGGGGCACGCCGAGCTCGCGGTCCACATGGCCGCTGCCGGCCAGCAGGAGCACGGCCTGGCCTGACCGGGCCGCGGCCTGCAGCGTCCTGGCCATGGACTGGTCGCGCGCGATCTGGATGCGTGTCATGGGCAACAGCTGCGAGGCGGCGAGCAGGTCGCAGTGGCCATGCCGGATGGCGGCCTGCTGCGCGGCCAGCGCCGGCGGGGGCAGCGTGGCATCCAGCGCATGGTCCGCCATGGCCGAGCTGAAGAGCCGGCGGGGCAGATTGCCGCCCAGCACCGGCACGCCCGCGCGCACGGCTTCCATCACGGCCGGGCCGTACTGGCCCCAGGGCCAGGCCTTGTCGTTCCACTCCAAGGCCTCGCGCACGGCGGCCTCGGTCGCGTCCGTGGAGAGCGCGCGCGTGTCTTGGCCTGCATCGGCCATCTCGACCACCAGGGCCGCCAGCTTGTCGCGGATGACCAACTGGCGCACGGCGCGGGCCTCGATACGCTGGTGTTCGGCCACGTCATGCTGTTCACCGAGCAGGATGACGTCGGTGGGCAGCAGCGCATTGACCTGGCTGGCCGTGTGCCAGCTCGCGCAGCCGGCCAACAGAAAGGCCGCCAGAACGGCGGCCATCAACGGAAAAAGGGGTGAAAGGCGAAAAGGGCGCGGGGCAGCGGGCATGCCCCCGATGATGCCCCGGGGCCGGCAAAGCCGCCCCGGGCGCGGGGTCAATGCATGACGACCGGGTTCTGCGCCAGCTCGGCGTAGCGTTCCAGTGTGTCCTCGACCTCTTCCTGGGTCGGAGTCTGGGCGCGCCAGGCCGCGATCTGCTGCTGGAACAGTTCCGCCCAGGAACCGTCCAGGTAGACCTCCTTGCCCGAGCGCTTGTCCACGATCTCGAAACCGTGGCGTTCCAGTCCTGGCAGGGCATCGGTTGCCGCGAGCTTGGGCCGTGCGACCAATCCCCCGCCGTCCTGCAGTTGCACGTCGATGTCGCCGGCATGCGGCTCCATGTGGACCACCACGAAGGAGTCGGAGTCGTAGAGCATGTTCATGGCGTCACCTTTCCTGTTGCCGCTATCTTGCACCTTAGATGGCCACGCCCGGGCCGGTTTCAAGGCCTGACTGTGGTAGTCCTGCGACTACGGATGCCAAAAATGTCCGTGAACGGGTTCTAAGGGCTTCCCACCGTGCGCAGCTGCTGGTCCACGAAGTCGCCGTTGCGCTGCGTGATGCGCACGCGCACAGGCATGTAGGAAAGGCTGGGCGCCAGCCAGGCCTCGACGGTCTGGTCGAACTCGCGCCGCGGATTGCGCACGAGCTTGAGCGTCTTGAGGTTGTCGTAGGGCAGGTACAGCAGTTCCTCGCCCTGCAGCGTGAAGGTCCAGACGTCGGCGTCGCGTGGCCCGACGACAGGCACGGTGATGCTCGTGCCCGGTGTGTAGCGGGTCGGATCACCGGCCACCATGCTGGACAGCTGCAACAGCACGCTGAGCTGGTCCTGCGCGTCGTTCAGCAGCGGCGTGCTGGGGGTGTTGGCGCTGAAGCTGACCTGGCCCTTGTCGCGCTCGAAGTGCGCGGCCAGGTCGCGCCGCCGCCATTTGTCGGAGAAGCGCTGCGGCTCCAGCCCGCGCTCGGTCAGCTTGCCGCTGCTCGTGCGCACGCGCGAGCCGATCAGGAACGCGCTGGACTCCAGCCGCGCGTCGTAGGTGCTGCCGTCCTGCAGCCACAGCAGCTCGCCGAAGGCATGGTAGGTCTGCTGCTTGGACTCGCCCGTCAGCGTGTACTTCAGGCGCACCGAGCCCGGGATCGCGAGCGCCAGCGCGGTGGGCGGGGCTGGCGCCGAGGCTGCTGGCGCGGGGGCTTCGGGTGTCCGGGGGGCGACGTTGAAGTCGGGGGCTGAGGCGGCCTCCATGGGCGGCTCCACAGCATGCTCCGCTGGTGCGGCGGCCTCCTGCGGACCCTGCGCGAGGGCGGTGTCGTCGGTGGGGTCGGGCGATGGCGGCTGCGTCAGCTCGGTGCCGGCCGACACCGGGTCCGGCGGGGCCGTTCCGGGTTCGGCCGCAGGCGGCGTGCTGGCCGGCGGCGCTGCCGCGGCGCGCGGCTTCCTGCGGGGCGGCGGTGGCGGTGGGGGTGCCACGGGTTCGGGCGCGGCGACCGGCGGCGGCGGGGGCTGCACCACGATGCTGCGCGTGACGAAGGCCCGGGTCTGCGCCGGATCGGGCGGCTCCAGCAGCGTCGGCAGCTGCTGCAGCGCGAGCAGATGCGCGAGCGTCACGCCCACGCCCAGCACCAGCAGCGGACGGCTGCGCCGCGAATTGCTTGTATCCTGCGCCCCACCGGCAGCCACGAGATCTGCTTGCACGCCTGGATTGTCCTTCGGGCGCGTGCCCGGCGCCATCCAGCCCCACCGATCACCCCATGAAACTTGCCACCTACAAGGACGGCTCGCGCGACGGCCAACTGGTCGTGGTGTCGCGCGATCTGACCAGCGCGCACTACGCGACGCACGCAGCCCACCATTTGCGCCAGGCGCTCGACGACTGGAACTTCATCGCCCCGCAGCTGGAAGACCTCTCTGCAGCGCTGAATGCGGAGCGCGCGCGCCACGCCTTCCCGTTCGACCCGCAGCAGTGCATGGCACCCTTGCCGCGTGCCAGCCACTGGGCACTGGCCCAGGCCTGGCAGCACGGCCTGGAGCCCGCGGACGCCGACGGCCCCGGCTTTCGCGTGCTGGCCGGTGACGCGGTGTCGGGCCCCTGCGATCCACTGGTTCTGGCATCGGAGGCGCTGGAGATGGACTTCGGCGCCGGCCTGGCGGTCATCACTGGCGACCTGCCGCAGCGGGTCAGCGCCGCCCAGGCACTCGATGGCGTGCGCCTGCTGCTGCTGACCAACGCCGTGCAACTGCATGCGCCCGGCCTGTCGGCCGTGCAGCGCGCGCCGGTCACTGCCTTCGGCCCGGTGGCCGTGACGCCCGACGAACTCGGCGAGGCCTGGGTGCAGGGCCGCGTGGGCCTGCCGCTGCAGACGCGCTGGAATGGCCGGCGCGTGGGCATCGCCGATGCCGACGAGGACATGCGCTGGCCCTTCGGCGAACTGATCGCCCACCTGTGCGCCACGCGCGGGCTGCGCGCGGGCAGCGTCGTGGGCGCCGGCACCGTGCGCCAGCGCGGCGTGGAGGCGAACGGCCGGCACGACTGGCCCAAGGGCCACCACGCGATCGCCGACAAGCGCGCGTTCGAGCTGCAGCAGGACGGCCAGGC
>DATKFT010000529.1:0-35703 GCA_035544335.1 Pseudorhodoferax sp. | reverse complement strand
TGGTCGACGGCCGCGTGCGCGTGCGCGACGGGCGCCTGGTCGATGTGGCGCTCGCGCCGCTGCTCCTGCGCCACCGCGCGCTCGCGCGCCAGCTGGCCGAGGCCGCGCGGCACCCGCACACGGCTTGACCGTGGCTGGAGTCGCTCAGCCCCCTGGGGCCAGCGGGGCCTGCGCCAGGGGGCTCAGCCGCTGCCGCCAGGGCTGCGCCGCTTCGAGCTGGGCGGCGAGCTGCAGCAGCACATGCTCGTCGCCCAGCGGCGCCGCAAACTGCACGCCGATGGGCAGGTTCTCTGCGTTCCAGTGCAGCGGCACGTTCATCGCGGGTTGGCCGCTGGCGTTGAAGTAGGGCAGGAACGCGGTGTAGCGCAGCGTCTCGCTGCGGTGCGTCACGTAGTCGCGGTCGGCGGCGTGGCGGCCGAGCGGCGCGGGCGGCTCGGTCAGCGTGGGCGTCAGCAGCAGATCGTGGCGGTCCTGCATCATCTGGCCCAGCAGACGGCCCGTGCGGTGCATGCGCGCGATCGCGTCGGCATAGTCCACCGCGTTGTGGCGCAGCGCGAAGTCGACGGCCGTGAAGATCGACAGCTCCAGCGTCTCCAGGCTGGGCCGGATGTTGCGCGCCGCACAGCCGGCCAGCACGGCCTGCGCGCTGCCCGTGGCCACGATCAGGCGCATCGCGTGGCCGAAGGCCTCGTAGTCGATGGCTTCGGGCCAGGCCGCAGGCTCGACCTGGTGGCCCAGCGATTCGCACAGCCGCGCGGCATCGTGCACGGCCTGCAGGCAGTGGCCGTGCACGGCGCCGCCCGAGGGCGAGGCCGTGATCAGGCCGATGCGCAGGCGCTGCGGCGGGCGCGCGATCGCGTCCAGGGAGCGGCCCGCGAAAGCCGGCGCGGCATAGGGCGCGCCGGGGTCGGCGCCGTGCGTCGCGTCGAGCACGGCGGCGCTGTCGCGCACCGAGCGCGTCACCACGTGCTCGACGCCCAGACCGCCCCAGCCTTCGCCCGCGATGGGCCCCATGGGGTTGCGCATGCGGCTGGGCTTCAAGCCAAACAGGCCGCAGCACGAGGCCGGGATGCGGATCGAGCCGCCGCCATC
The DNA here is from genome assembly GCA_035544335.1 of Pseudorhodoferax sp. Taxonomy (GTDB): domain Bacteria; phylum Pseudomonadota; class Gammaproteobacteria; order Burkholderiales; family Burkholderiaceae_C; genus Pseudorhodoferax. The sequence continues at coordinate 34,611 of DATKFT010000529.1, read as the reverse complement.
GGAGGCATGGGCCAGCGGCACGATGCCGGCCGCCACGGCGGCCGCCGCGCCGCCCGAGGACCCGCCCGAGGAGCGCGACAGGTCCCAGGGGTTGCGCGTGGGCCCGCCGTAGGCCAGGGCTTCGGTCGTGCAGTTGGCGCCGAGTTCGGGCGTGGTCGTGCGTGCGAGGAAATTGAAGCCGGCCTGGCGCAGCCGCGCGGCGAGTGCGCTGTCGGCATCGGCGTAGGGCGCGCCGAAGAGGCGCGAGCCATGGCCCATGCGCATGCCGCGCGCCGCGAGCCCCAGGTCCTTGAGCAGCAGCGGCACGCCGGCAAACGGCGCGCCGCCGGGCGCCGCCGCGTCGAGGCCGCGAGCCGTCGCGCGTGCCGCATCGAGCTCCTCCCAGCAGATGGCGTTGATCTGCGGCTGCACGCGCGCCATCTGGGCGATGGCGCAGTCCAGCACCTCCAGCGCGCTGGCCTCGCGCCGGCGCACGCGCGCGGCCAGTTCCAGCGCGTCGCAGTGCAGGTAGTCGTTGAAGTCCATGGTTTTTCTCTCAGCGGTTGACCAGGCGCGGCGCGATCAGGGCACAGGCGAGCGACCCGAGCGCGATCAGCGCGGCCAGCAGGTACAGGCCCAGCGTGGGACTGCCCAGGCTGGCGAACAGCGCCCCGAACAGCGCGGGGCTGGCAAAGCCCGCGATCTGCCCGAAGGCGTTGATGAAGGCGATGCCCACCGTGGCCGCGGCGCCGCCGAGCACGGCGGTGGGCAGGTTCCAGTACAGCGCGTTGGCCACCACGTTGCCACCCAGGGCCGCGACGGCGGCGCACAGCAGCAGCACAGGGTCGTGCAGCACCCAGGGCATGCAGGCGATGCCGCTGGCGCAGACCAGGCCGGGCAGGGCGGTGTGCCAGCGGCGCTCGCCCGTGCGGTCCGAGGTATGGCCCAGCAGCAGCATGAACACCGCGCCCACCGCATACGGGATCGCCAGCATCCAGCCGATGCGCCCCGGGTCGCTCACGCCCGCGGTCTTGAGCATCGAGGGCATCCAGAAGGCCAGCGTGATGCCGGCCAGGAAGGCGAAGTTGATGAAGGCCAAGAGCCACACCAGCGGCGAACGGAAGGCGTCGCGCATGGAGTGCGCACTCGCGCGCGACTGGTCCTGCTGCACCTGCGCGAGCAGCTGCTGCTTTTCGGCGGCCGAGAGCCAGCGTGCCTTCTCGATCGCGTCGTCCAGGTAGAACCAGGCCACCACGCCCAGCAGCACGGCGGGGATGCCTTCGATCAGGTAGAGCCACTGCCAGGCCGCCAGTGCATCGGAGGCATGGAAGCTGCGCAGGATCCAGCCCGACAGCGGCGCGCCCAGGATGCTGGCCACCGGGATGGCGACCATGAACAAGGTGATCACGCGTCCGCGCCGGCGCGCCGGATACCACTGGGTCAGGTACAGCATCACGCCCGGGAAGAAGCCCGCCTCGGCGGCGCCGAGCAGGAAGCGCAGCACATAGAACTGCGTGGGCGTCTTCACGAGCAACGTGGCGACCGACAGCAGCCCCCAGGTCACCATGATGCGGGCGATCCAGCGGCGCGCGCCGAAGCGCGCCAGGGCCAGGTTGCTGGGCACTTCGAGCAGGAAGTAGCTCACGAAGAAGATGCCGGCGCCCAGGCCGAACACGGCTTCGCTGAAGCCCAGGTCGGCCTGCATGCCCATCTTGGCAAAGCCGACGTTGATGCGGTCCAGGAACGCAAAGATGTAGCAGACGAACAGGAAGCCGACGATGCGCCAGGTCACGCGCCGGTACAGGGCGTCCTCCGTCGCGTGGGCGGTGGCTGTGGGCGCGTGTGGGGCTGACGCACGAGCGGTTGCGGTGGGCATGTCTTGTCTCCGAAGGGCAAAGGGTGGCGCGCGATGGCCGAAGCGCCGGTGCGGCCGGCACGGCGCGAATGGTAAGAACAAGCCCTGGGCATCGATAGCGAAAAGATTTCATCGCGTCAACCGTTGGTTATCATCAAATCGGCCTGGCACCGGCGCTTCCCGGGCCCGCCACCGCCGGGTTCCATCCGTTCTCTTGCTGGAGCATTGCCGTGAAGAATCACCAGTTGCGCGCGCTCGTCGCCGTCGTCGACCACGGCAGCTTTCGTGGCGCTGCGCGTGTGCTGTCGCTGTCGCAGACGGCATTGACCAAGGCCTTGCACGAGCTGGAACGCGATCTGGGCACCGTGCTGCTCGAACGCGGGCCGCAGGGCGTGCGGCCCACGCCCATGGGGGCCGAGCTGCTGCCGCGGGCCCGCCTGATCCTCAGCGAGATCGACGAGGCCCGCCGCAGCGTGCGCCACCTGCTGGGCCAGGAACACCCGCGCGTCACGGTGGCGGCCACGCCCGCGTTTTCAGCGCTGTGCTTGTCGGATGCGCTCGCGCGTTTCCATGTCCGCTACCCGCTGGCCCAGCTGAGCCTGCGCGACGCCTTCCTCTCGCAGACCCTGCCCATGCTGCGCGAGGGCAGCGTGGACCTGGCCATCACGGCCCTGATGCCCGAGATCCTGGGCAGCGACCTGAGCTTCGAACCGTTGGGCGAGATCGAGATCTCGCTGGCCGGACAGCGCGGGCGCCAGGGGCCCGGGCCGCATGGGCTGTCCGCGCTCATGGAGCGGCCCTGGTTGCTCGACAGCGCGGCCGCGGGCATCAGCGCTGTGGTGCGGCGCTGGATCGCGGGCCACGGCGTGCAGGCGCCGGCGCGCACCGTCGAATGCACGTCCTCGATGGCCTCCATGGTGCTCAGCATGCAGACCGATGCGGTCGCCCCGGTCCCGCGCGCCATGCTGCCGCTGCCCTGGGTGGCCAGCGGTGCCGAGGAGATCGCGGTGGACGTGCCGCTGCCCTGGATCGCGGTGGGCATCGTGCTGCGCCGCGACCGGCGGCCCGAGCCGCCCGTGGCCTGGTTCATCGAATGTGCGCGGCTCGCGCTGGCCGCCAGCGCCCTGGGCAGGAGCCGGCCCGCGCGGCTGGCCGCGGCACCGCGCGCGCGGCCGAAAGCGTCCAAGGGCAGGGCTTAGGGGCTGCGCCGAAGCGCGCAGCCTACGGCTCTGCGGTGTGCTGCGCGCACACGCGCAGCACGTCCTCGCCGTATTTGTCGAGCTTGCTCGCGCCCATGCCGCTGATGCCCTGCAGGTCGTCCAGCGTGGCGGGTGCGCGCTGGGCGATGGCGGCCAGCGTGGCGTCGTGGAAGATCACGTAGGCCGGCAGGTTGTGGGTCTTGGCGACCTCGGCGCGCCAGGCCTTGAGGGCCGCGAACAGCGCCTGGCCCGGCGCGTCCAGCGGTGCGGCGGCCGGTGCCACGCGGTCGCTGCGCGTCTTCGAGGCACGCGGCTTGCGGCCGGCCGGCACCGAGACCGACTCGCGCAGCCGCACCGCGACCTCGCCCTTGAGCACGGCGCGCGAGCCGTCGGTCAGCTGCAGCGTGTTGAACTTCTCGGCATTGACCGCGATGGCGCCGGTCGCCACGAGCTGGCGCAGCACGCTGCGCAGCTGGGCCTCGGACAGCTCCGCGCCGATGCCGAAGGTGCTGACCTGCTCGTGGTGGAACTGCTTGACCTTCTCGGTCAGCTTGCCGCGCAGGATGTCCATGATGTGGCCGGCGCCGAAGCCGATGCCGCTTTGCTGCTGCACGCGGTAGACCGTGGACAGCAGCTTGCGTGCCGCGTCCGTGCCGTCCCAGAGGTCGGGCGGCGACAGGCAGTTGTCGCAGTTGCCGCAGGCCGTGCTGGCCTCGCCGAAGTAGCCCAGCAGCCGCACGCGCCGGCAGTCGATGGCCTCGGCCAGCGCCAGCAGCGCGTCGAGCTTGCCGCGCATGACCTGCTTGAACTCCTCGCCCGCGGGACTCTCGTCGATCATGCGGCGCTGGTTCACCACGTCCTGCAGACCGTAGGCCATCCAGGCATCGGCGGCTTCGCCGTCGCGGCCCGCGCGGCCGGTCTCCTGGTAGTAGCCCTCGATGTTCTTGGGCATGTCCAGGTGCGCGACGAAGCGCACGTCTGGCTTGTCGATGCCCATGCCGAACGCGATGGTCGCCACCATCACGATGCCGTCCTCGCGCAGGAAGCGGTCCTGGTGCTTTTGCCGCACGGCCACGTCCAGTCCCGCGTGGTAGGGCAGGGCGTTGAGACCGGCGTTCTGCAGCGACGCCGCGACCTCCTCCACGCGCTTGCGCGACTGGCAATAGACCACGCCGGCCTCGCCCGCATGCTCGCCCTCGATGAAGCGCAGCAGCTGCGCCATCGGGTCCTTCTTCTCGGCGATCGCGTAGCGGATGTTGGGCCGGTCGAAGCTGCTCACGAACTGGCGCGCGTCTTCGAGCTGCAGGCGCTCGACGATGTCGGCGCGTGTGAGCGCATCGGCCGTGGCCGTCAGCGCGATGCGCGGCACGCCCGGGTAGCGCTCGTGCAGCAGCGTGAGCTGGCGGTACTCGGGCCTGAAGTCGTGGCCCCACTGGCTCACGCAATGCGCCTCGTCGATCGCGAACAGCGCGAGCTGGCCGCGCGCGGCCAGGCCGTCCATGAGCTCCAGGAAGCGCGGCGTGGTCACGCGCTCGGGCGCGGCGTACAGCAGCGTGACCTCGGCGCGCGCGAGCCGGCGCTCCAGCTCCTGGGTCGCGGCCCAGTCCAGCGTGGAGTTGAGGTAGGCCGCATCGACGCCGGCCTCCAGCAGCGCGCCGACCTGGTCGTGCATGAGCGCGATCAGCGGCGACACCACCACCGTCACGCCCTGGCCCGCGTTCTGCCGCGCAATGGCCGGGATCTGGTAGCACAGCGATTTGCCGCCGCCCGTGGGCATCAGCACCAGCGCGTCGCCGCCGTCGACCACATGGTCGACGATGGCCTGCTGCGCGCCGCGGAATTGCGCGTACCCGAAGGTCTCGCGCAGGATGGAACTCGTCACTTCGCTCATCGCGCCCCGCCTGCCTACATCTGTTCCCAGGGGAGCCCGTCGAAGCGCCAGCCGCTGATGCGCGAGCGCTTGAACGTGTCGTCCAGCTCGCCTTCGAAGCCATGCACGACGTTGACGAGGTCGCTGAAACCGGCGGCCTCCAGCGCCCTGGCCGCATCCGTGCTGCGCTTGCCGCTGCGGCAGATCAGCACCACGGTGCGCTGCCTGCTGCCGGCCTCGCGCTCGACGGCGGCCACGAACGCGGCGGGGTCCGGCGTCATGTCGGGGTACTCGTACCAGGGGATGTTCTCGGCGCCGGCCGGATGGCCGACGTAGATGAACTCGATCTCCATGCGCACGTCGACGAACAGCGCGGGCTGGCCGCCCTGGGCCTGGGCGTCCTGCAGCAGGGCCCAGGCCTGCGTGGGGAGCAGATGCCTCATGCCGTACAGGCCCGGGGCATGGGGTGCGCCACCGGGCGCGGGAACGTCATTCTCATGGCGCTATTGTCCCGGCAAACACGGGCTGTGCCGCCACGTCCTCACTCCGCGTCAGCCCTGCCACCCCCGGTCAGGCCATGAGCCCGCTGGCGCGCAGCACGCGCCGGCCTATCGCCTCGGCCAGCACCGGCCCCCGGGCGGCCGCGTTGCCCACCAGCGTGAACCAGGTCTTGGCGCGCGTGATGCCGGTGTAGACCAGCTCGCGCGTGAGCACGGGGCTGCCCTGCGGCGGCAGCACCAGCGCGGCGTGCTCGAACTCCGAGCCCTGCGACTTGTGCACCGTCATCGCGAACACCGTTTCCACGGCCTGCAGCCGGGCCGGCAGCACCCAGCGCACGCCGCCGCTGCCGTCGCCGGCCGGGAAGGCCACGCGGCGCACGGACGGCATGCCGGGTTCGGGTGCGGGCAGGTCCAGCGTGAGGCCCACGTCGCCGTTCATGAGCGACAGGCCGTAGTCGTTGCGCGTGACGAGCACGGGCCGGCCCGCGAACCAGCCCTGCGTGCCGTGCAGCAGCCCGGCCGCGCGCAGCAGCTCGGCCACGGCGGTGTTGAGCCCGGCCACGCCCCATGGGCCTTCGCGCAGCGCGCAGAGCAGCTGGAAGCGGCCCAGCGCCTGCAGCAGGTCCGCGGCCCAGGCGTCCCAGGCCGCGGGCGCGGCGTGCTCGGGCGGGCGCAGCGTGTGCATGCGCCGCAGGTAGTGGGCGTGGCCGAACGGCGCGGCGTGCTCGGCCAGCACCAGCGCACGCAGCGCCGCGTCCTGGGCCAGTGCGGCGGGCGGCTGGCTCAGACGGCAGCTGCGCAGGTCGTCCAGGCCCGCGCGCCACAGCGCCTGCGCGGCGCGCGCATCGCCGGTGTTGACGGCCTCGGCGAGCCGGCCGATGCCGCTGTCGGCCGTGAAACGGTGGCTCACGCGCAGCATGGCGATGGCCTGGTCCAGCGGCTGGCCGGCCGCGTCCTGCAGCGCGGCCGGCGGGCGCTGGCCTGCGCAGTCGCGCAGCCACTGCACGGTGGCCGCGTCGTAGTGGCCCTGCTGTGCGCGGCTGCAGAGCTCGCCCAGCACGGCGCCGGCCTCCACCGAGGCCAGCTGGTCCTTGTCGCCCAGCAGCACCAGGCGCGCGCCGGCCGGCAGCGCCTGCAGCAGCCGGGCCATCATTTCCAGGTCGACCATGGAGGCTTCGTCGACGACCAGCACGTCCAGCGCGAGCGGGTTGCCCGCGTGGTGGCGGAAATGCCGGCTCTCGGGCTGGCTGCCCAGCAACCGGTGCAGCGTGGTCGCGGCGCTGGGCACCTGCGGGCGCAGTGCCTCGCCGTGCGGCAGCGCCCCCCAGGGCAGGCGGTCCAGCGCACCGCGGATGGATTCGGCCAGCCGCGCGGCGGCCTTGCCCGTGGGCGCGGCCAGCCGGATGCGCAGCGGCGCGCCGCCGTCCTGCAAGGCCATGGACTGCAGCAGCGCGAGCAGGCGCACGACCGTGGTGGTCTTGCCGGTACCGGGGCCACCCGTGACGATGGCAAAGCGCTGGCGCAGCGCGAGCGCGCAGGCCAGCTTCTGCCAGTCCGTGCCGTTCGCCCCGGTGGAGGCGGAAAACAGCGCGTCGAGCACCGGGCGGATCTGCGCGGCCGGCGCGACCGGGTCCGGGGCCAGCCTGGCCTGGACCAGCTGGCGCACGTCCTGCTCGTGCTGCCAGTAGCGGCGCAGGTAGAGCCGCGGCCCCTGCAGCACCAGCGGTGCGCTGCCAGCGCCGGTCTCGCAGAGCCGGCTCGCGCGCAGCGCGGCGCACCAGCCATCCAGCCGCAGGCCCAGCAGCCACTGGCTGGGTGTGCGCGCGAACAGCGTGGGGCCGGTGTCCGGTGCATGGGCCGGCGGCAGCGAGAGGCTGGCCGGGCTGTCGGCCAGCGTGGCCGCCAGGTCCAGGCAGACATGGCCGCGGCCGAGCTGGTGGCTGGCCAGCGCGGCCGCCAGCAGCAGCGGGGCGCTGGCGGCCGGATCGAGCTCGTGCAGGAACAGCGCGAAGCTGCGGTCCAGCTCGCGCAGCCAGCCATGCGCCACCCACTGGCCCAGGTCGGCCAGCAGCGTGGCGCAGTCGTCGGGCAGCGGCGCGGGGGCGGGTGCGTCGGAGAACAGCGTGCCCTGGCTCATGCGGCCTCCTGCGGTGTGCTGAACAGCGCGTCCAGCGCCTCGATCAAGGCGCGCGGCGGTCGCGTCGCGAACACGCCCTGCGTGTCGGCGTCGGCGCCGCGCAGGAACAGGTACAGCGCGCCGCCCACATGGCGCTCGTAGTCGTAATCGGGCAGCCTGGCGCCCAGCAACCGGTGCAGCGCAAACACGTAGAGCAGGTACTGCACGTCGTAGCGGTGCGCGAGCAGCGCCTGCTGCATCGCGGCGGCGTCGTAGGCACGCGCGTCGGGGCCCAGCCAGTTCGACTTGTAGTCGGCCACCCAGTAGCGGCCCTCGTGCTCGAACACCAGGTCCATGAAGCCCTTGAGCATGCCGGCCAGCCGCGTTGCGGCCAGCGCGGGCCGCGGCGCGGCGTCGAAGGTGTGGGCCGTCACGAGCGCGTCGATCGCGCGCGTGTCGGCGCGGTGGATCGGGAACCAGAACTCGAGCTCGGTCTGGTACGAAGCCAGCCGGTCCAGCGCGACGGGCTGCTCGTGGCCGGGCAGGACCAGCGGCAGCTGCAGCCAGCGCGGCACCCAGTCGCACAGGCCGTCGATCCAGGCCTCCCAGCCGCGCACGGCGCAGCGGCGCGCGACGAGGTCGCGCAGCGCCTGCGGCTGCGCCGCCACCTTGGCAAAGCCCTGCAGCGCGCACCATTCCAACAGGCCGTGCAGGAAGCTGCCGGGCTCGGCGCCGCGCGGAAACGCGTGCCAGCTGCCGGCGGCGGGCGCGCGCGGGCTGTCGGGTTCCGCGGCGGGGTCGGCTTCTTCCAGGGCCTGGTCCTGGCGCGCATCCTCGGGCTCGGCCGCCGTGGCACCGAGCTGCTGCACGAGCGCCGAGTAGCTCGCGATCCACCAGGGCGCATGGCCATGGCGCTGTGGTGCGCGGGCCGGGCCCACGGGCGGCGGCGGCGCGGCCTGCCAGGTCGCGTCGTCGGCTGCGGGCGCGGCCACCAGCGCGATGTCCTCGCAGCCTGCGGCCAGGGCCTGCAGCTGCGCGCGGTAGCCGGCCAGGTCGTCGATCGGGGCGCCGCCCGAGAGCACATGGCCCAGCGCGCTGCGGTGCAGCTGGGGCTTGCCGGCGTTGCCCGGGGCCAGCGGCGCCAGGCCCAGCCACAAGCCATGGCGCGCGCGCGTGAGCGCCACGTACAAGAGGCGCAGGTCCTCGGCCAGCCGCTCCTCCTCGGCCAGCGCGCGGGCCTGCGCGTACTGGCCGTCCAGCTCCAGCACGCGCAGGTCGGCCGCGGGGTCGTGGAAACCCAGCGTTTCCTGCCGGCCGCTCTTGACCTCGCGCCAGGCGCTGATGAAAGGCAGCAGCACGAGCGGGTATTCCAGGCCCTTGGACTTGTGGATGGTGACGACCTTGATCAGCGCCGCATCGCTTTCCAGCCGCAGGATGTCTTCCTCGCCCTCGGGACTGGCCAGGCGCTCGGCCAGCGCGCGCAGCAGCGCGTGCTCGCCGTCGAGCTCGACGGCGCGGCGCTGCAGCCATTCGGCGAGGTGCAGCACATTGGTGAGCCGGCGTTCGCCGCCGGGCTCGGCCAGCCAGCGTGCGGGCAGGCCGAAGTCGTGCAGCAACTGGTGCAGCATGGGCAGCACGCCGTGGCGCTGCCACAGCTCGCGCAGCGCGCGAAAACGCAGCGCCAGGGCCTCCCAGGCCAGCTCGTCCTCGCGCAGGCGGGCCAGCTCGACCAGCGGCAGGTCCAGGCTGCGCGTGGCCAGCGCGCTGCGCAGCAGGGCTTCGTCGGCCGGGGCCGCGCAGGCGCGCAGCCAGTGCAGCAGGTCCTGTGCCTCGGGCGTGGCGAACACCGAGGCGCGGTCGGACAGGTAGACGCTGCGCAGCCCGCGCGCGGCCAGCGCCTGGCGCACCGCGTCGGCCTCGGTGCCGCTGCGCACGAGCACCGCGATGTCGGCCGGGCGCAGTGGCTGCAGCAGGCCGTCCTGCACGAAGCCCGTGCGGCCCGCGTCGGCGCCGCGCAGCCAGTGCACGACGGCGCTCGCGCTGGTTTCGGCCATGCGGCTGCGGTACTCGGCGCTGGAGACGCGTGGCTTGTCGGCGTCCGCGGGCGGCTCCAGCGACCACAGCGTGAGCGCGGCGGCGGGCACGCCGTCGATCTGCAGCCATTCGCGCCTGCCGCGCGCGTGCACGGGCACGAAGGGCACGGGGTTGCCCTCGTCCTGCGCGAAGCGGAAGGCCGCACGCGGCTGCTGTTCGGCGTACCCGAACACATGGTTGACGGCACGCACCACGGCCTCGGTGGAGCGGTGGTTGGTGTCCAGCGCGTAGAGCGCGTCCTGCGTGTCGCGGCGCGCGCGCAGGTAGGTGCGGATGTCGGCGCCGCGAAAGCCGTAGATGGCCTGCTTGGGGTCGCCGATCATGACCAGGCCGGTGCTGCGCGCGTCCACACCAGTGTCCACGCCGGCATCATCCCGCGCGGCATAGATGCGCCGGAAGATGCGGTACTGCACGGGGTCCGTGTCCTGGAACTCGTCGATCAGCGCGAGCGGGAATTGCGCACGGATGCGCGCGGCCAGCGCCGCGCCGCCCTCGCCGTGCAGCGCGCGGTCCAGTTGCTGCAGCAGGTCGTCGAATCCGAGCTCGGCGCGGCGCAGCTTCTCGGCGGCCAGTGCCGCGCGCAGCGCCTGCGCAGCCTGCGCGGCCAGGCGCGCACGCAGTTCGTCGATGTCAATGCCTTCATCGGCCTGCAGCCAGGCGTCGATGGCGTGCAGCGCGGGGTGCTCGGGCAGCTGCTGGTTCTTCTTGAGCCTGGCGCCGGCCAGGCCGAACAGCGCGATGTTCCTGGGCGCGGGTGCACCTTCGCTCCAGTCGGCCAGTGCCTGCAGCCAGCCCGTGAAGACGGCGTCGTCGTCCTTGTTGCGGTAGCTCGTGCCGCTCAGCTGCGGCCGGGCTTGCAGCCACAGGCGTTCGAGCGCCTCGCGGGCCGCGGCCCAGGCCGCGCGCGCGGTCTGCTCCAGCGCATCGGCTTGCTGGCGCGCGGCGCCGGCGGCGTGCAGCGCGGCCAGCGCGTCCTCGGCGCCATCCAGCGCGCTGCCCTGCAGCTGCAGCAAGGCGTCCTCGCGGCGCAGCAGCGGATCGACGGCCTTCCAGAGCGCTTCGGGGTTGGCGAAGCACTGCAGCAGCATCTGCGCGGCCGGCGCGGCCAGCGGGTAGTAGTGGCGGCGCCAGTGGTCCTGCAGCACGCGCTGCTGCAGCTCGGCCAGGTCGGTCTGCAGGGTCTGGCGGAACAGGCTGCCGCTGTCGAAGGCGTGCTCGCGCAGCATGCGCCAGGCCCAGCCGTGGATGGTGGCCACGGCCGCCTCGTCCATCCACTGCGCCGCGATGCGCAGGCGGTGCGCGCAGGCCGGCCATTGGTCTGGCGCGAAATCCGCGCGCAGCGCGGCCAGCACGTCGCCGGGCGCGGGCTCGGCCTCGCCTGCGAACACGCGTGCGGCCTCGTCCAGCCGCGCGCGGATGCGCTCGCGCAGCTCCTGCGTGGCGGCCTCGGTGAAGGTCACGACCAGGATCTCGGGCGGCGTCAGCGCGCGCGCGAAGGCGGTGCCGCCCGCGCCATGGCCCAGCACCAGGCGCAGGTAGAGCAGCGCGATGGTGTAGGTCTTGCCGGTGCCGGCGCTGGCCTCGATCAGGCGTTGGCCGTGCAGCGGGAAGCGCAGGGGGTCCAGGGGCTGCACTTGGCTCATGGCTTGCATTTCTGGGTAGCGTGCTGGCGTTGCGGCCCGCACGGCAGGCGGCGCAGACACGCGTTCTCCGGGGCACGCTCGCGGGCGCCGTCAGTGGCTGGGGAGCGTTGTGCTCGCCCGCCAATGAAGTGGCGTGCTGGCAGGCGCTGGGCCGCAAATGGTCCCTGCGCCCGCATGTCTGCACCACCTGCCTCACGTCGCGCGGATGCGAAGGCGCACGACCGGCGCGTCCGCCCTGGTGCGTAGCTGCGGTATCGGGCGGTGGTAGTGGGCCTGCGGGCGCAGGCCCCATTCGCGGTGGCGATGAGCGCATTCAACGCGCACCGGTCGTTCGAGGGCGTGCTGACAGCATCGCCACTGCCGGTTTCGCGAGCGTGGGCCGGAGAACGCAGGCACGCTGCCGCCGCCTGGGCGCATCGTCTCATGCGACCTCCTCCCCGGTGCCGGGCTGGCCCCGGTGCGCGCCGCCCAGCGCACGCCACAGCGGCCCGTACAAGGCCTCGCTCCAGTCGCGCAGGCCACGGCCGTCGGCGGTCTGCGTGGCCTGCAGCGCGGCGAAGCCGTCGAACACGCGCGCCAGCGCCGGGCGCTCCCCTTCGCCGCTCGCATGCATGCCGCCCTCGTAGAGCAGCTGCGCCGCACGCCAGTCGCCGGCCAGCACCGCGAACGCCGTCTTGCAGGCCACGGGCAGCGGCTCGGCCAGGCCCGCGGCCCAGGCCTGCACGAGCGCCGACAGCACGGCCGCGGCATCGTCGGCGTCCAGCGCGGGCAGGCGCAGCAGGCCCGACTCGCTGGCCAGCAGCGTGAGCGTGGGGCCGGCCGCGATCTGCAGCGCCAGGTGCGTGGGCCAGTGCCGCACGATGTGGTGCCAGGCCAGCGTGGGGCCCTTGTGCAGCCGGCCGTTGGCCAGCACCAGGCAGGCCGGCAGCTGCTCGGCATCGGCCGGCAGGCGGCGCTGGGGCAGGGCGTCGTCGAACGCGATGGCCGTGGCCGGATCGGTCCAGCGCAACGCATGGCGCGCGTCTTCCAGGGCGGGCCAGCCGTCCAGCGCATCCAGGTAGTGGTTCAGCGTGCGCGTGAGCGGCTGGGCCAGCGCGTTCTCGGCGATCTGGCCGAAGGCCTGCAGCGGCAGCTGGCCGGCCCGCGCGAGCGCGGCGGTCTGCGCGGCCAGCGCCTCGGCCAGGCCCGCGCGCGCGGCGGCCGGGCTGGGCTGGGCGTCGCACCAGGGCTGCAGGGCCGCGCGCAGATCGCGCTCCAGCGTCCACTGCTGCAGGCTGTCCAGGCCGAAGGCCTCGTCGTCCAGCCGGTCCTCGGCGTGCAGCGCGAGGCCGGTCTGCAGGCGCTGGCGGAAGAAGGCCTCGACGGGCTGGGCCAGGAAGTCGGCCAGCGGGCGCAGCGGCTGGGCGTTCTCGGGCTGCCAGGTGGGCAGCGCGGCGCCGGTGCCCTGCGCGCTGGCGGTCTGCGCATGCGCGGCCTGCCATTCGCGGCCGTAGCTGTAGAGCCCGTCGATGGCCGGCGCGGTGGGTGCATCCGGCGCGAAGTAGCGCGGGCTGAAGGGCTGCAGCGGGTGCTCGGTGGTCAGGCTGTCCAGCAGCGCTGCCCCGTCCGCCGTGTGCCAGCCCGCCGCGAGATGGTCGCGCAGCTGGCCGATCAGCACGCTGGGCGCGCGCGCGCTGTGGTCGCGCACGTTGCGGCCGACCCAGCTGATGTAGAGCTGCTCGCGCGCCGACAGCAGGGCTTCGAGCAGCAGGTAGCGGTCGTCGTCGCGGCGCGAGCGGTCGCCGGGCCGCCAGTCGCCCTGCATGAGGTCGAAATCGGCGCGCACCATGGGCCGCGGGAAATCGCCGTCGTTCATGCCGAGCAGGCAGACCACGCGGAACGGGATCGCGCGCATGGGCATCAGCGTGCAGAAGCTCACGCCGCCCGTCATGAAGCGCTGCTGCAGGCCCTGCTGCTCGAGCACCGCGAGCCAGCGCTCGCGCACCACGGCCAGCGGCAGCGGCTGGTCGAAATCGGCGTCCGCGCATTCGTCCAGCCACTGGTCCAGGCCCTGCAGCAGCTGCTGCACGCGCAGCTGTTCGCGCGCGTCCACGGGCGCGAAGAAGCTTTGCAGCATGGCGCGCAGGCGCTCGGCCCAGCGCAGCGGCGGCGCCGGCTCGGACAGCAGGGCCAGGGTCTCGCCCAGCTGGCGCAGCAGCGCGGCCAGCGGGCCCAGCGCGGCGGCGTCCAGCCCGCCGATCTCGTCAAAGGGCGCGATGCCGTCGAAGGCTTCGCCCTCACCCACCGCAAAGCCCAACAGCATGCGTGAGAGGCCGAAGCGCCAGCTGTTGACCTCGCCGGCCGCGCCCAGCGACTGCTGCGCGCGTTGCGCGGCGTCCAGGCCCCAGCGCACACCCGCGCCCGCGATCCAGCGCTTGAGCTGGGGCAGGGCCTCGTCAACCAGGCCGAAGCGCGCGCGCAGCGCGCCGACCTCCAGCAGGTCCAGCACATCGCTGGCCGCGAAGCGGCTGTCGGGCAGCTGCAGCAGCAGCTCCAGCGCCACCAGCAGCGGCTCCTGGCCGCGCCGGCCCTGGTCGGCCACGGTGTAGGGGATGTGGCGCGGCTCGGCGCGCGGCAGGCGGCCGAACACGGCCTCGATGTGCGGCGCGTAGGCATCCACGTCGGGCAGCATCACGATGATGTCGCGCGGCTGCAGCGTGGGGTCGGCGTCGAAGCGGGCCAGCAGCTGGTCGTGCAGCACCTCGACCTCGCGCTGCGCCGAGTGCGTGCTGTGGAAACGCAGCGAGCGGTCCTGCGCCGGGAGCACCGCGGGCCAGCGCGCACGCGTCTCGGCCAGCGGGCGCAGGTCCAGGATGTCGTCCTGCAGCTGCTGCAGCAGGCCGGCCGGCGCGGCGTCCTCGCTGAACAGGTCGATGCGGCCTTCGCCGGGTCCCGCCACACCGGCCCAGGCCGCGCGGTAGCGGTCGGGCTGGTCGAAGCTGTCGATCAGGTGCAGGTAGTCGCGGCCCTGCTTGCCCCAGGCCGCCAGCAGCGGGTGGGCATGCTGGTGCAGCGCGGCCTCGTCGAGCACAGCCGGCATGCCCGCGCGCCGCGCCTGGCGCCGGTAGGGGCCGCGCAGCAGGTCCTGGTCGGCCACGATGTCGGTCCAGTGGTGGCGGCAGGGGTTGTGCACGAACAGCATGACCTGGGCCACGCTGGCGATCGCGGCCAGCGCCTGCAGCGTCTGCGCGGGCAGGGCCGAGATGCCGAACACCACCACGCGGCGCGGCAGGCCGGCCGGCCGTTCTGCCGGTTGCGCGCTGTGCTCTTGCAGCGCGGCGATGAAGCGCTGGTGCACGCCGGCGCGGCTGCCGGCCTGACCGGCGGCACCGGCGTCACAGACCAGCGCGCGCCAGAGCAGGGCCTGCCAGCGCTGGTCGGCGGGCAGCGCATGCTCGCCGCTGCGCAGGTTGCGCACCACATCACGGCCACCGGCCCAGTCGGCCAGCCAGTCGGCGCGGTAGACCTGGTACTGGTCGAACAGGTCGGCCAGGCGCTGGGCCAGCTGGTGGCGCTTGCGCAGGTCGGCGTCGTTGGCCAGGAAGCGCGCCAGGGGGGAGAAGCCGTCCTGCGCCAGCAGGCCGGGCAAGAGGCGCATGAGCCGCCAGGTCAGCGGTGCCTCGTCCAGCGGCGAGCGTTCGGGCACGGCGTCGGCGCCCAGCACGGCGCGGTAGGCGCGCCACAGGAACTGGGCCGGCAGCTGCAGCTGGGTGGCGGCCGTGATGCCCAGGCCGGCGCCGGCGGGGTCGTCGCGGTCGGCCGCCAGCGCGAGCTTGAGCCACTGGGCGATGCCGTTGCTCTGCACGAGCACGACCTCGTTCTCGAGCGGCGCGAGCGGGTGGCGCCGCAGCCAGGCGACGAGCAGCTGGCGCAGGTCTTCCGGCCGGTTGCCGTGCAGGACCATGAGGCCGGGTTGCAGGGGAGGGGAGGGAAAGGCGCTGGACATGCAGGGCTGCGATGCTAGCGCGCTGCGTTGCCACAAGCCGCTTTCTACAATCGCCGCACCATGAAGCTTCCCGCCTACACCCGCGCCCAGCAGCTGCCCGCCATCCTGGCGCAGCGCATCGCCATCCTCGATGGCGCCATGGGCACCATGATCCAGCGCTTCAAGCTCACCGAAGCGCAGTACCGCGGCGAGCGCTTCAAGGACTTCCACAAGGACGTGAAGGGCAACAACGAGCTGCTCTCGCTGACCCGGCCCGACGTGATCTCCGACATCCACGAGGGCTACCTCGCGGCCGGCGCCGACCTGATCGAGACCAACACCTTCGGTGCCATCACCATCGCGCAGGACGACTACGAGATGGGCCACCTGGCGCGCGAGATGAACCTGCAAAGCGCCAAGCTGGCCCGCGCGGCCTGCGACAAGTTCAGCACGCCCGACAAGCCGCGCTTCGTGGCCGGCGCGCTGGGCCCCACGCCCAAGACCGCCAGCACCAGCCCCGACGTGAACGATCCCGGCGCGCGCAACGTGGACTTCGAGGCGCTGCGCGCGGCCTACTACGAGCAGACCGAAGCCCTGGTCCAGGGCGGGGCCGACGTGATCCTCGTGGAGACCATCTTCGACACGCTCAACGCCAAGGCCGCGCTGTTCGCCGTCGACGAGTACTTCGAGGCCAGCGGCGAGCGCCTGCCCATCCTGATCAGCGGCACCGTGACCGACGCCTCGGGCCGCATCCTGTCGGGCCAGACCGTGACCGCGTTCTGGCACAGCGTGCGCCATGCGCAGCCGCTGGCCATCGGCCTGAACTGCGCGCTGGGTGCGGCGCTGATGCGGCCCTACATCCAGGAACTCAACCGCGTCGCGCCCGACACCTTCATCAGCTGCTATCCCAACGCGGGCCTGCCCAACCCCATGAGCGAGACCGGCTTCGACGAGACGCCGGCCGACACCTCCAAGCTGCTGCACGAGTTCGCGGCCGAGGGCCTGGTCAACATCGTGGGTGGCTGCTGCGGCACCACGCCCCAGCACATCGCGGCCATCGGCCAGGCCGTGGCGCCCATGCGCACGCGGCTGCTGCAGCACGCGCACCACCGCGCCGCGGCCTGAGTCCGGCCCCGGCGGCGGCCAGTCTCAGCCCTCGCCGGGCGCGGCCGTCGCGCCCTTCCACACGCCCTCGCGCACGAGCGCGGCGCACTCGGCGCGCACGAGCTGCTGGAACTTGCGCAGCCCGGCCGACAGCGGGCGGTTGTTCGCAAACGCCAGCACGAGCCGCCGCGACAGCGTGGGGTTGCGGATCGGCAGCGCGACCAGGCGGCCCTGGTCCACCTCCTCGAACACGGCCGAGAAGGGCAGCACGGTGGCGGCCAGGCCCGTCAGCGGCACCTGCTTGGTCATGGTCAGCGAGGTGTCCAGCTCGTGGCGGATGTCCAGCGCGAGGTGGTGCAGCGCGGCCTGCTGCTCCACGAGTTCGCGCAGGCCATGCGGCCGGCTCGGCAGCGCGAGCGGGAACTCGGCCAGCTGGCCCAGCGAGATCCAGCGCTTGTTGCGCGCGCGCGATGGCGTCATGACCAGGCACAGCTCGTCGTCCAGCAGGTGGTCGAAGTGGATGCCGGCCGCCGGCACCATGGTGTAGAGCAGCGCGAAGTCGAGCTGGCCCTGGTGCAGCGCGTCCACCAGCGGCCGGTGGAAGCCCTCGCGCAGGTGCAGGCTGAGCTTGGGGAACTGGCGGCGCACGGCGCCGAGCAGGCGCATGCCCAGGATGTTGCCCACCGAGGGCGGCAGGCCCATGGTCACGTTGCGCAGGCTGGCGTCATCGTTCTCCGCCGTCGCGAGCCGGCGCGCGGTGACGAGCTGCTCGAAGCTGGGCAGCACGGCGTCGAACAGCCGGCGTCCGGTCGGCGTCAGCGCGACCCCCTTGGCCGTGCGGTCCAGCAGCCGGCTGCCCAGCTCGCGTTCGAGCTTCATGACATGCCGGCTGATGGTCGGCTGGCTCACGGCGGCCGCGAGCGCGGCGCGCGAGAAGCTGCCGGCCTGCGCCACGAGCACGAAGTGGTGCAGCGCGGTGAAGTCCGCGCTCAGGAATTCCTTGAGGTCCATGGATCAGGCCTTTGGAGCCACTGTGGTGCCATGCAGAACTGCATGCGAGGTATGTAGCCATGTGGCATCTGGTGGGCGCGATTGTCCCTAAAGTTGCCCGCGAATCCGCAGCCCACAAGACCATCCAGGAGACCGCCATGCACCTCATCCGCTCCCTCGCCGCCGGCCTGCTCGCCGGCCTCGCCGGCTTCCTGGCGCTTGCGCCCGCGCTGGCCCAGGCCCCGCGCTTTCCGGCCAAGCCGCTGCGGCTGGTCGTGCCCTTCGCCGCGGGCGGCGTCACCGACGTCGTGGCCCGGCTGTACGCCGAGGAGCTCGGCAAGGGCCTGGGCCAGCCCGTGGTCGTCGAGAACAAGACCGGGGCCAACGGCGCCGTCGCGATGGACAGCGTCAAGCAGGCGCCGGCCGACGGCCACACGCTGATGCTGGCCACGGTGGGCACGCAGGCCATCAACCCGGCGCTGTTTCCGGCGCTGCGCTACAGGCCGCAGGACATCGAGTTCGTGAGCATGCTCACGACGGTGCCGCAGATCCTCGTGGTGCCGGCGGCGAGCCCCACGCGCAGCGTGGGCGACTTCGTGGCCGAGGCCAAGGCCCGCCCGGGCAAGCTGTCCTACGGTTCCTCGGGCATCGGCTCGGCGCCGCACCTGGCCGTCGAGATCTTCGCGGGGCGTGCGGCGGTCTCCGCCGTGCACGTGCCCTACCGCGGCAGTTCGCAGTCCATCACCGACCTCATCGCGGGCCAGCTCGATTTCATGATCGACCCGGTCACCACGACCATGCCCTTCATCAAGGCCGGCAAGCTGCGCGCGCTGGCCGTGTCCACGCCGCATCGCCTGGCCGCGCTGCCCGAGGTGCCGACCATCGCGGAGTCCGGCTACGCGGGCTACGACGTGGGCGTCTGGAACGGCGTCGCCGTGCTGGCGGGCACGCCAAAGCCTGTCATCGAACGCCTGGCCGCCGAATCGGCGCGCATCCTGGCCGGCGCCGAGATCCGCAGGCGCGTGCAGGAGGTCGGTGCCGAGGTCTTTCCGGCCACGCCGGCCGAGGCCCAGGCCTTCGTCGAGGCCGAGCAGGCCAAGTACGCCCAGGTGATCCGCGCCGCGGGCATCAAGCCGGAGTAAGGGATGAACCTCGGCATCCAGGGACGGCGCGCGCTCGTGTGCGCGGCCAGCAGCGGACTCGGCCATGCCTGCGCACTCGCGCTGGCGCAGGAAGGCGCGGACGTGGCCATCGTCGGGCGCGACGCGGGCCGGCTGGAACAGGCCGCGGCACGCATCGCGCAGCAGACCGGCGCGGCCGTCGCGCCGCTCGTGGCCGACCTGTCGGACCCCTCTGCCTGCACGGCGCTGCTGGCCCGCAGCGGCGTGCCCGACATCCTGGTCACCAACTGCGCGGGGCCGCAGCTGGCCGGGCTGCAGGAACTCGCGCCCGCCCACTGGGACGCCGCGCTCGACGCACTGTTCCTGGGGCCGCTCGCGCTGATCCAGGGCAGCCTCGCGGCCATGGCCGCGCGCGGCTTCGGCCGGGTCGTGAACATCTCCTCGGCCGCGGTGCTCGCGCCGCGGCCCGGCTTCGCGCTGTCGTGCGCGCCGCGGGCCGCGCTGATGGCCTTCTGCGCACTGGCGGCCCGCGAGATGGCGGCCCACAACGTGACCATCAACCAGCTGCTGCCCCACGCGATCGAGACCGACAGGCTGGCCGCCAACTGGCGCGCCGAGGCCGCGGCCCGGCAGCTCGATCCGGCCGAACTGCGGCGCCAGCGCACGCAGGACATCCCCGCCGCACGCACGGGCACGCCCGCGGAGTTCGGCGCCTATTGCGCCTTCCTGTGCAGCGTGCACGCGGGCTATGTCACGGGCCGCAACCATCTTCTCGACGGCGGAGCGCTGCAACGCGGCTTCTGAATCCATGCAACACCCCACTCCTCACTCCCCCTCCACCCCGCCCGGCCTCACGGGCGGCCAACTCCTGGTCCGCTGCCTGCGCGAGCAGCAGGTGACGACCGCCTTCTGCGTGCCGGGCGAGAGCTACCTGGACGTGCTGGACGGCCTGTACACGCACCGCGACGCCATCGCGCTCGTGGTGTGCCGCCACGAGGCCGGCGCGGCCAACATGGCCGAGGCCTACGGCAAGCTGACCGGCACGCCCGGCGTGTGCTTCGTCACGCGCGGGCCCGGCGCCACCCATGCGAGCGCCGCGGTCCACACGGCCTTCGAGGACGCCACGCCCATGGTCCTGTTCATCGGCCAGGTCGCGACCGCGCACCGCGACCGCGAGGCCTTCCAGGAGATCGACTACCGCGCGATGTTCGGCGGCTTCGCGAAGTGGGTCGCGCAGATCGATGCGCCCGAGCGGGTCTCCGAGTACGTGGCGCGTGCGTTCAACATCGCCGTGAACGGCCGCCCGGGCCCCGTGGTGCTGGCCCTGCCCGAGGACATGCTGGGCGCGCCCGTGGCCGCGCTGCCCGCGCCGGCGCCCGCCTGGCAGCGGCTGGACATCGCGCCCGCGCCGCAGGCCCTGGCCGCGCTGCAGCGCGAACTCGGCGCGGCGCGCGCGCCGCTGCTCATCGTGGGCGGCGGCGGCTGGACGCCGCAGGCGCGCGAGGACCTGGCCCGGTTCGCGCAGGCCCGGCAGCTGCCCGTGGTCGCCGAGTTCCGCTGCCAGGACTACCTGGACAACCGCCACCCCTGCTATGCCGGCGACCTGGGCCTGTCGACCAACCCCGCGCTGGCGCAGCGCGTGCGCGACAGCGACCTCGTGGTCCTGGCCGGCGGCCGGCTGTCCGAGGCGCTGACGGCGGGCTACACATTGCTCGGCGTGCCGCGCCCGCACCAGCGCATGGTCCACATCCACGCCAGCGCCGAGGAGCTGGGCAGCGTCTACCACGCCGACCTGCGCATCGCAGCCACGCCGCCGGCCTTCCTGCACGCGGCCGCCGCGCTGCCGGCACCGGCCGCGCCCCCCTGGTCGGACTGGACGCAGGCCGCGCGCGCGGACTACCTGGCCTTCGTGGCGCCCACGGCCCACGCGGGCGCCATGAACATGGCCGAGGTGGTCGCGACGCTGGACCGCCAGCTGCCCGAGGACGCCATCCTGACCAACGGCGCGGGCAACTACACGACCTGGCTGCACCGGCATTTCCGCTACAAGGGCTTTCGCAGCCAGCTCGCGCCCATGAACGGCGCCATGGGCTACGGCCTGCCCGCGGCCATCGCGGCCAAGCTCGTGCACCCCGGACGGCCCGTGGTGTGCCTGGCCGGCGACGGCTGCCTGCTCATGAACGTGCAGGAGCTGGAGACCGCGGTGCGCCTGCGCGCGGCCATCGTGGTCGTCGTCGTGCGCAACGGCTCGTACGGCACCATCCGCGCACACCAGGAAAAGCGCTTCCCGGGCCGCAACTACGCCACGGACCTGGGCAACCCCGACTACGTGGCCCTGGCCCTGGCGTTCGGCTGCGGGGCCGAGCGCATCGCGTCGCACCACGAATTTCCCGAGGCGCTCGCGCGCGCATTGCGCAGCGATCGCCCCTACCTCATCGACGTGCCCACCGACCTCGAATACCTCAGCGCGCAGTCGCGCCTGTCCGTGGTCCAGGCCCAGGCCCGTGCGGCCCAGGCGCAATAACTTTCACCAACCCCGAAGGAATGCCATGTGGATTGAGAACCCCGTCCTGAGCCGGCTGCAGGCCGGCGCCCCGGTGCTGGGCGTCGCGCTGCGCCAGGCGCGCACCGTGGACGCGCCGCGCATCATGAAGACCTGCGGCTTCGACTTCCTGTTCATCGACACGGAGCACACGCCCGTCGCGGCGGACACCGTGGCCCAGGTCTGCCAGGCCGCGCTCGGAACCGGCATCGCGCCCATCGTGCGCACGCCCAACCTGGAGCGCGTCCACGCCGTCCATGCGCTGGACAGCGGCGCGCAGGGCCTGGTGTTCCCGCATGTGGAGAACGCCGAGGAGGCGCGCCACATCGTGGACCTGTGCCGCTACGCGCCGCAGGGCCACCGCTCCATGGCCTATGGCCTGCCGCACGTGGAGTTCGAGGGCGTGCCGCCCAAGGAGCTGACGGCCTTCATCAACCGGCAGACGCTCGTCGCCGTGATGCTGGAGACGCCGCAGGCCATCGAGCGCTGCGAGGAGATCGCGGCCGTGCCCGGCATCGACGTGCTGCACGTGGGCACGCAGGACCTGTCGGCCGAACTCGGCATGCCCGGCGAAGTGGGCGCGGCCCCCGTGGCCGCCGCGATCGCCAGGGTGTCCGCGGCCTGCGCGCGCCACGGCAAGGTCTGCGGCGTCGGCGGCTGCTACCAGCCCGCGCTGATCGAGCGCTACGTGCGCGAGCACCAGGCGCGTTTCTTCGTGATCGGCAGCGATCTGGGCTTTCTGATGGGGGCGGCGCGCGCCCAGGCCAGCCAGGTGCGCGCGGCCCTGGCCCAGGGAGCCTGAGCCATGGACACGCCGAACCCGGCACCGCTGGACGCGGCCTGCGGCCTGCTGCGCGCCGCCGGCGCGAGCACCGTGTGCGCCGTGCTGGACATGGTCGGCGTCGCCGGCACCTCCTGCCATCTGCACCCCGTGGCGGCGCGGCGCGCGTTCGCGGGCCCGGCCTTCACGGTACAGGCCCGTGTGGGCGCGCTCGGCAGCCAGCCGCCCGGCGCGTTCGACATCGCGGCCTATGCCGACGGCGCGGCGCGCGGCGCGGTGATTGCGATCGATGCGGGTGGCGCCGCCGTCTCGGTGGCCGGCGGCATCGCGGCCCTGGCCACCCAGCTGCGCGGCGTGGAGGCCTGGGTGGTCGACGGGGGCATGCGCGATCTCGACGAGCTGCACGAACTCACCATGCCGATCCACCTGCGCCACGGCACGGCCGTGAGCGGCCGCACGCGCGTGCGCATCGAGCGCACGGGCGTGCCCGTGCAGATCGACGGCCTCGCCGTGCAGGCGGGCGATGTGCTCGTGGGCGACCGCAGCGGCATCGCCTGCGTGCCCCAGGCGATGCTCGCGCGCGTGGTGCGCATGGCGGGCTGGATCACCGAGCGCGACCGCCTTGCGCGCGCGCTCGTGCTGCAGGGCAGCGGCTTCGCCGACGCGTTCGCGGCGGCGACGGCCCGGCACACCGAGGCGCAGGGCCGGCTGGAGTGAGCCGCCACGCGCGTGCAGGGCCCGTTCAGGGCCCGGCCGCGTGCAGGATGCGCGCGGCCAGCGCGGGGTAGTCGCCGTCGAAGTGGTGGCCGCCCGGCAGCGCCAGCACACGGGCCTGCGCGGGCGTGAGCAGCGGGCACAGCGACTGCTTTTCCTCCAGGCCATGCACGCACAGCGTGCCGGCGGCCTGCAGCCGCTGGGCCTCGGGCAGCACGGGCCGGTCGCCGCCCGCGCGCAGCCAGTTGCTGACATGGAACTCGAACGCGGCCCGCTGCCCCGGCGCCAGCAGCACGCCCAGGCGCACCATGGCGCGCGTGGCCTCGGGCAGCCGGTTCAGCGCGAAGGGCAGCACGTCGGCGCCCTGCGAGTAGCCGATCACGATGACCTCGCTGCGCTGCCAGCGCGCGGCGTAGTGGCGGATCAGCCGGTCCAGGTCGGCGGCCAGGCCCTCGGGCGTGCGCGCGCTCCAGAAGTAGCGCAGCGAATCGAAGCCGGCCACGGGCACGCCCTGGGCCGCGAGCGCCGCGCCCAGGTCCTTGTCGATGCCGGCCCAGCCACCGTCGCCCGACAGCAGCACCGCGAAGCGCCGGCCGCCGCCGGGCGCCGGCACCTCCACGACGGGCAGGCCGGCCAGGTCCGCGGGCGCGGTCTGCAGCGCCGGGCGCGCGGCCGCGGCCTGGGCATAGGCCGCGTCGAAGCCGCCCTGGGCCTGCCAGCGCGCCTGCGGCACCTGGGCCACGAAGGCCTGCGCGTCGGCGCCACCGCAGGCGGGCGTGCTGCCTGGCGCGGGCTGCGCGGTCCAGGGCACGCCGATCGCGGCCGGCTGCAGGTCGACCGCCTGCGTGGCTGCGCCCGCGCCCGGCGCGGCCTGCCAGGCCAGGCGGTTGACGGCGCACAGCGGGGGCTGCGGGCGCAGGCGCGGGCAGAAGCCCAGGGTCAGCAGCGTGCCGAAGGAACCCGGCGGCGACTGCGCGACCAGCCCGTAGGCATAGGCCGCGTAGTCGCCCGCACCGACCACCATGGGCGCGAAGTAGGCCGGCAGCTGCAGCCGCGCCTGCACATGGCGCGCGAAGTTGTCGAAGTCGCCGCCCGCGTAGCTGCAATCGCTGTGTTGCGCGCGCACCTGCGCCTGGTAGGCGGCCATGGGCACCTCGGCCACCACCGCACCCTGCGCGAGCATGCGCGCGCGCAAGGCCTGTTCGGCCGGCGATGCCGCGCTGCCGGCGGCCAGCAGCAGCACGAACTGCTGCACCACGCCGGCCGGCCGGTACACCGGCACCTCGTGGAACAGGCCGTGCGTGAAGCGCTGGGCCGGTGCCTGCGCGGGGCTCTGGGCCCATGCAGGTAGCGCGGGCAGCATGGCGGCGAGCAGCGCGGCCGCCGCCCCGGTGCGGCGCCACCGGCGGCCTCTGAGCTTCTGTTCCTGCATGCCTGCCTCTGCGCTCATTTGCCCACCACGCCCTTGACCCCGCCACCGATCAGCGCCGCCACGTCGGCCAGCACGAACAGCGGCGCGATGCCGCGCGGTGCCGCCAGGTAGCGCGCTTCCCACACGGGCTCGAACTTGTCCTTGAAGTTGTAGAGCCCGCGGAAGTTGTAGAAACGCCCGCCATGCTCGAACAGCAGCCGGCCCAGCCGCTGCCAGCGCGGCGCGCGGCGGCGCTCGGCCATGCCGGCCATGGGTGCCATGCCCAGGCCGAAGCGCGCATAGCCCTGGTCCTTGAGGTGCAGCATGATCTTGGCGAACAGGAAGTCCATGGTGCCCGGCGGCGTGTCGGGCAGGTGGCGCATGAGGTCCACGCTGGCCTCCTGCCGGGGCGCGGTCAGCATGAGGTTGGCGAACGCGATCACCTGGCCTTCGCGGCGCACCACGGCCACCGGCAGGCGCTGCAGGTAGGCCGCGTCGAAACGGCCCACCGAGAAGCTCTTCTCGCGCGCGTGCTGGCGCTGCAGCCAGGCGTCGGAGACCGCGCGCAGCGCGGGCAGCAGCGGCCCCACCTGCTCGGGCGGCACGACCTCGAACTGCAGGCCCTCGCGCTCGGCCCGGTTGACGCCCGAGCGCAGGTTGGCACGCTTGGCGCCCTGCAGGCTGAAGTCGGCCAGCGGCACGTGCGCATGCTCGCCGAGCTTGAAGAGCTGCAGGCCGCAGTCCAGGTACAGCGGCAGTGCGGCCGGCCGCACCTGGTAGAAGGCCGCGCGCCCGCCGTGCGCGGCCGCATGCTCGATGAAGCGCCACACGAGGTCGGCCGCTTCGCGCCGCTCGCCGAAGGGGCCGAACAGCGCCACCCACGAACGCCCCTGCTTGCCGAACATCAGAAAGCTCTTGCCCGAGGGCGAGAACAGCAGGTGCTTGTCACCGACCAGCGCATAGCAGGCGTCTGCCGACGCGTCGGCACGCACGATGGCCTCGGCCTGGGCCAGCTGCTGCGGGGTCGGCGCCGCCACCTCGCCAGCCGGCGGGCGCAGCAGCTGCCACAACCCGTAGGGCAGGGCCAGCAGCGCCACGCCCAGCAGCGCGCGCAGCGAACGCGGCGCCTGCGCATCGAGCTCGAACTGCCACCACAGCCGGTTGCTGTAGGCCACCTCCTGGTAGGCGAAGAACAGGATGCCGATGCAGGCCGCCAGCACCGCGCCCACGGCCAGCAGCCAGCCCGGCTCCAGCCGCTGCGCGAACAGCGAGGAGGGCCGGTCGAACTGGCGCCGCGACACCAGCAGCAAGCCGGCCAGCACGCCCAGCAGCGCGGCCTCGCCGAGCGCGATGCCCTTGGGCAGCGCCAGCAGCGCCGCCACGAGCGACAGGCCCAGCGCGGCCCACCAGGCGGCGTCCAGCCGGTGCAGCAGGCCGCGCGCGATCAGCAGCAGCCCCAGGCCCGCCACGCTGCCCAGGAAGTGCGCGGCCTCCACGAGCGGCAGCGGCACCTGCAGGGCCAGCAGCAGCGACTCGCTGTCCTCGGTCAGCGGCGTGACGCCCGAGACCAGCAGCCACAGTCCGGCCACCAGCGTCAGCGCGGCCATGAGCCGCGGCGACAGGCGCGCTGCGGCCCGCACGACGGGCGCGGCGGCCCGGCCGACCGGGGCGGCCCCTGCGCGCAGCTCGAAGCCCGCGAGCAATGCCGTGGCCAGCAGCAGCGGCACCACGTAGTACAGCGCACGGTACAGCAGCAGCGCGCCCAGCATCGCATCGGCGGGCAGGTAGGGCAGGGCGGCGGCCAGCATGATGGCCTCGAACACGCCGAGCCCGCCGGGCACATGGCTGATCAGGCTCGCGCTGACGGCGATCGCGTAGAAGGCCATGAAGCTGGGCAGGGGCATGCGCTCGCCGGGCAGCAGCACCCACAGCGCGAGCGCCGCGGCGCCCAGTTCGAGCGCCGAGACCACGAGCTGGCGCAGCGCCAGCGGCAGCCGGGGCAGCCGCAGCGGCCAGCGGCCCGCCACGCGCAGCACGCGCCGGCGCGCGCACAGCCACAGCAGGGCCGCCACGCCGCACAGCACCAGCATGGCGAGCACGCGCAGCGCTGCGGCGGGCAGTCCCAGCAGCTGCGCGGCCTGCGGCGCGCTGAACAGCAGCGCCAGTGCGCCGAAGGCCGACATGCCCACGAGGAAGGCCGCAGCATTGAATGCGACCACGCGCGTGATCCGGGACGGCTCCACGCCGGCCGCGGCGTACAGCCGCATGCGCACGGCGCCGCCCGTGAGCGTGCCAAGGCCGATGGTGTTGCCCAGCGCATAGGCCACGAAGGAGGTCAGCAGCAGCATGGGTCGCGAGACGCGCGCGCGGGCATAGGCCAGCGCGGCGGCGTCGTAGCGCGACAGCGCGGCGTAGCTCAGCAAGGTGGCCAGCAGCGACAGCGCGATCTGCGGCGCGGTGGTCGCGTGCACGGCGGCCATCACATCGGCATAGCGCACCTCGCGCAGCAGGCCGTGCAAGGCCGTGCCCACCATGGCCACGAGCAGCATGGCCAGCACGCCGTAGCCCCAGGCGCGCCAACGCAGCCAGCCCTCCACCGTTCCGGGCGCGGGCGCGCGGCCGGCATCCGGCGAAGAGGAGGGAGAGGGGGAGGGGACGGACATCAGGGTGAGCGGCAGCGGCGGCGCCCCAGCGACGACGCTGGGGGCAAATATAGCGGCGCCCGCTTGGCCCCCCTGGCGCAGGGGCACCGCGCACGCATGCGATCATCGCGCGCTTTGCCCCGGGCGCGGGTCGTCCTGCGCACCGGAACGGCGCCGGATGCTCTGCCCCGCCGGCCCAGCCGCTGTTTTTCTGTCGACCCCCATGACGCTGATGCTGCCCCATGGCTTTTCGAGCCAGCAAGAGATCGACGAGGCCTACGACCCGTTCCGGCGCGCGGCGGACGCGGCCGCGTCGAACCGCCATTTCGCCGAGCGCAGCGAGGAGGCGCGGCGCACGCTCGCGCACCGGCTCCAGGTGCCCTACGGCCCCACGCTGGCCGAGACGCTGGACATCTTTCCAGCGGCCACGCCCGACGCGCCCGTGTTCCTGTTCATCCACGGCGGCTACTGGCGCGCCCGCGCCGCCCGCGACTACAGCTGCGTCGCGCTCGGTCCGTATGCGCTGGGCTGCACGACCGTGGTCATCGACTACGCGCTGTGCCCCACGGTGACGTTGGACGAGATCGTGCGCCAGGTGCGTGCGGCCGCGGCCTGGGTGGTGCGCAACATCGCGGCCTATGGCGGCGACCCGTCGCGCATCGTGGTCGGCGGCAGCTCCGCGGGTGGCCACCTGGGTGCCATGCTGCTGTGCACGCGCTGGCGCGAGGACTACGGCCTGCCCGAGGATCCGTTCTGCGGCGCGGTGCTGCTCAGCGGCCTGTACGACATCGCGCCGCTGCGCTACAGCTACCTGCAGCCGCTGATCCAGCTCGACGAGGGCAGCGTGCGGCGCAATTCGCCCACGCTGCTCGTGCGTCCCTGTGCCACGCCCGTGCTGCTGGCCTGGGGCGGGGCCGAGCAGTCCGCGTTCGCGCAGCAGTCGCAGGGCTTCCACGCCGCCTGGGGCCGTGCAGGCAACGCGAGCCGGCTGCACACCGAGCCCGGTGCCGACCATTTCCAGACCATGGTGCCGCTGGAGCAGGCCGACAGCGTGCTGTGCCGCGCGCTGCAGGCGTTCGTGCAGCCCGGCGCCTGAGCCCCAGGCCCTGGCCCTGGCCCTGGCCGGGCCGGTTTTGGCCCGGGCCGGCGGTGTGTTGCACAATTCCGCGCTTTTCGCCGGACCGTTTCGTCGCGCTTTTTCGTCCCATGAGCACCACGCCGCACTTCACCGAGGCCACCACGGCCTATTGGCAGCAGATCCTGCCCGCCGATGCCGACACCGGCCCGGCCGACGGCCCCTGGCAGTTCGGCTACCCGGCGCGGCTGCCGGACGGGCGCGTGCTGGTGCTGCCGATCCGCCAGATGGCCAACGAGCCCACGCACGCCGTCGCCTCGCTGATCTGCAACCAGGCCTCGCTGGACGTGATCGAGGCGCTGGGCCACCTGATCGCGGACCGCCTCGCGCCGCTGGCGCCCGAGGTGGTCGTGGCCGTGCCCACGCTGGGACTGAGCTTTGCGCCTACGGTGGCGCGCCGGCTGGGCCATCGGCGCATGGTGCCGCTGGGCTACTCGCGCAAGTTCTGGTACGACGAGGCGCTGTCGGGCGCCGTGCAGTCCATCACCACGCCGACCGGCGGCAAACGCGTGTACCTGGACCCCAACCTGGTGCCGCTCGTGCAGGGCAAGCGCGTGGTGCTGGTCGACGACGCGGTCAGCAGCGGCAGCACCATCGTGGCGCCCTGGAACCTGCTGGAGGCCGCGGGCGCCACCGTGCTGGGCTGCGGCGTCGCGATGTGCCAGAGCCGGCGCTGGGAGCAGACGCTGGGCGCCGAACGCGCGGCCAAGGTGTTCGGCGTGTTCGACAGTCCTTTGCTGCAGGCCGTGCCGGAGGGCTGGGTCCGCAGAGACTGAGGCCGGGCCGGCGGCGGGCACGTGGTACGCAACTTGCGTTCCCGCGCCATCCGCCAGCGTTCGACAATCGGCGCCATGCCGGCGTGCCCGCCTGTCCGCAGGCCGCACGCCATTCCATCTTTTTTTGACTCCTTCCAAGCCACCATGACGATTTCCACCCTCCGCTCCGCTTCGCTCTCGCGCCGCCGCCTGCTGCAGGCTGCCGGTGCCGCCGCCTGCGGCGCCGTGGCCGCGCCCGCGCTGGCGCAGACCCGCGCCATCAGCATCACGCTGCCCTGGGTGGTCAACGGCTCGAACTTCTGGCCGCTGGTCGGCAAGGAGCTGGGCTATTTCAAGAAGCGCGGCATCGACCTCACGGTCTCGCGCGGCAACGGCTCGGTGGCCGCGGCCCAGGCCGTGGCCAACAAGCAGTTCGACATGGGCGTGGTGTTCTTCGGCGGCACGCTCGTGAACATGGCGCGCGGCCTGCCGCTGCAGGCCCTGGCCACCGTGGGCTACGACTCCACGATGGGCAACCTGGTGCTGGCCGATTCGCCGATCAAGACGGCCAAGGACTTCGAAGGCAAGCGCGTGGGCACGGTCGCGACCTCGGCCAAATCGCCGTACTGGACCGCCTACGCCGCGCGCAACGGCATCGACCTGTCCAAGGTCACGCGCCAGCAGCTCGACGCGCGCCTGATCGAGCGTGCGCTCATGGACAAGCAGGTCGACGCCATCACCGCGATCGGCACCTCCAGCATCCCGGTGCTCGAATCGCTGGGCGTGAAGACGCGCTTCATCCCCTGGGCCAAGTCCGGCGTGGAGCTGTACGCCTCGCAGATCATCGCGCGCCGCGAAACCATCGATGCCGACCCCGCGCTGTGCCAGGCCATGGTCGACGGCATCCTCGAGTCGGTCGTCTACACGCTCAAGAACCCGAACGAGTCGCTGGACATCCTGTTCAAGGCCCAGCCCGAGATCGCGCTGGCCAAGGGCGGCAAGGAGAACGCCAAGATCTCCCAGGGCCTGACGCAGGTGACCATGCTGGGCACCGAGGCGCAGCAGAACGGCCTGGGCTACAGCAGCATCCCCAAGCTGGCCGGCATGATCTCGCTGGCTGCACGCGCGGGCGCGCTGACGGCCGACGCCAAGCCGCTGGTGCCCGAAGACCTGGCGACCAACCGCTTCGTCGGCAAGATCAAGCTCAGCACCGCCGAGTGGGAGCAGATCCGCAAGAACGTTGCGCCCTACAGCAAGCTCGTGGGCGCGGCCTGATGGCCGCCTCCATGCAGCCGGCGTCGAGGAACCGTGCAAGTGACTGAGGGATTGACTGTGCGGCGCGTCGTGCTGCCGCTGCTGTTCGCGCTGGCCACGCTGGCGCTGTGGGAGGGCGTGGTCCACGCCTTCGCCATCCGCGAGGTGCTGCTGCCCGCGCCCAGCGCGATCGCGCTGCGCCTGGCCGAGGCCTTTCCGGTGCTGATGCAGCACGCCTGGCCCACGGTCTGGGAAAGCGTGGCGGGTTTTGCGATCGCCTCGGTGCTGGGCGTGGCGCTGGCGGCGCTGCTGTCCACCTCCAAGCTCATGCGCGAGATGCTGTACCCCAACGTGGTGCTGTTCCAGCTGATCCCCAAGATCGCGCTGGCGCCGCTGTTCATCGTCTGGCTGGGCATCGGCTTCCAGTCGCGGCTGACCTTCTCGGTGTTCATCAGCTTCTTCCCGGTCGTGATCGCCGCGCTGGCGGGGCTGGACCATGTGGACAAGTCGCTGCTGCGCCTGTGCCGTGCGCTGACCGCCACGCCCTGGCAGGTGTTCACCTCGGTGCGGCTGCCGCATGCGCTGCCCTATGTGTTCAGCGGCATGAAGATCGCGACCACGTTCGCGATCATCGGCGTGATCGTGGGCGAGTTCATCACCTCGCAGGCCGGCCTGGGCTACCTGATCCTGTTCGCGTCGGCCCAGGCCGACACCTCGCTGATCCTCGCGGCCATCTTCGTGCTGTGCGTGTTCGGCCTGGCGTTCTACGGCCTGGTGGCCGCGCTGGAGCGCTGGACGCAAAAGGCCTACGGGGTCTGATCCACGATGTTGATACCGAATGAACGACCGGCCTGGCTGCAGGAACGCAGCGTGGCCGCCGACCGCACCCAGTCCTACATCGCGGTGCAGACCGTCGACAAGACCTATGCCACGCGCAACGGCGACGTCCGCGCGGTGGAGCACGCCGACTTCGACGTGCAGCAGGGCGACTTCCTGAGCCTGGTGGGCCCCAGCGGCTGCGGCAAGAGCACGCTGATGTCCATGATCGGCGGGCTGGAGACGCCCAGCTCCGGCAGCATCCGCGTGGGCGGGCGGCCGATCGAAGGGCCGCGCCGCGACTTCGGCTACGTGTTCCAGGACGCCACGCTGCTGCCCTGGAAGACCGTGATGGACAACGTGCTGTTCCCGATCCGCACGCAGAAGCGGCCCGTGGCCGACTACCTCGGCGAGGCCGAGCGGCTGCTGCGCCTGACCGGGCTGTGGGACTTCCGCGACAAGCGCCCGTCCGAGCTGTCGGGCGGCATGCGCCAGCGCGTGGCGATCTGCCGCGGCCTCATCAACGACCCGCAGCTGCTCATGATGGACGAGCCCTTCTCGGCGCTGGACGCGATCACGCGCGACGAGATGAACCTCATGCTGGCGCGGCTCTGGGACGAGGTCCACAAGACGGCCGTGTTCATCACGCACAGCATCCGCGAGGCCGTCTACCTGTCCGACCGCGTGCTGGTCATGAATGCGCGGCCTTCGCGCATCGTGGCCGACATCCGCGTGCCGTTCGCGCGGCCGCGGCGCCCCGAGATGCAGGAAGACCCCGTGTTCAACACCATCTGCGGCTTCGTGCGCGACACCATCCACGCGGGGCACGAGAGCCGCGGCGCGCAGGGCGGCTGAGGCTGGCGGCGCGTCTGCCGCCGCCGCCTGGCCGCCACCTAACGGCAGCTGTAGCTGGTGGCCGCGTTGCGGTCGCCGCCAAGGTAGGCCAGCTTCTGCGGATACGGGCAGACCGGCCGGCTGTTCGTGCCGTCCGCGCTGGTCATCACGATGGCGTCCGGCGCCTTGCCGTGCTCGACCCAGTCCCTCAGCACGCTGAACCATTCGCGGGGACCGGCGCGCAGCAGTTCAGGGGGATTCTTGAAATACGGCACCTTGCTTGCCGCCGCCGGGCTGGTGCCGCTGCGTCCATCGGCGGCGAAGCCCGTGCAATGCGCCACGCCGGGGACGGGGAAGAAGCGGTGGAAGGCCTGGGTCTGCGCGAACCCTCCCGTGACCGCTGCCGATCGCTCGTAGTAGTGGACCGTGCCACCGAACGGGATCACGACGTCGTTCGTGCCGTGCCAGGTCAGGATCTTGCCGCCCTTGCGCTGGAACGCCGTCAGGTCGGGGTTGTTGGCGTTCATGTTCGCGAATGCGGATTGCAGCGCCACGCCCCGGTGGAACACGTTGGCCAGATCTGCATAGCCCAATGACTTCCACAGGTCCTGGCCGTTGCCGGTCGGGTTGCGGAACTGCGCGGGACCGGAGCCGATGCCGTACTTGGGGTCCTGCAGGATGAGGGGCAGGGTGTTGGCGGCGATCGGGAATGGCCCGAAGAACGGGGGCTCTGCCGGGGCGGCCGACAGGGATGCGAGGTCGGTGCCGTGCGGAATACCGAACCAGAGCTGTTTGGGTGCCAGAGACGGGCTTTGCCCGTTGTCGACCTGTGGATCGGGCACGGAACCATCGACGGTCTGGCCGTACCACATCTTGTTCACCGCCGTGGCCTGCACCGTCGACAGGCAGCTGCTGCCGGCATTGCTGCCGCCGCTGCCCACGCACAGGACCGACGCATCCCGTGTCGGGTCGTAGCGGCATTGGCTGGGGTCGGTGATGTAGCCGTCGTGCTCACCGTTGAGCCGGCTGTCGCAGGCGCTCACGGCCGCCGCACTGACGAGCTCGCGCTGGGCCGCCGTCAGATGCACGCCGCCCAGGTCCTGCTCCACCACGGCACGGGGGTAGTTCTCATAGCCGCCGATGAACTGCGTCCAGTTGATGGCGGGCGCGCCGATGAAGATGCCGTCGAAGTCGTCAGGGTGCGTCTGCGCCGAGGCATAGCCGTCGCGGCCGGCACCCGAACAGCCCATCAGGTAGGCGTAGTCCTGCGCCTGGCCGTAGAAGCCCTTGGCCAGGCTCTTGACCTTGACGGCCATCTCGTGGATTGCACGGTGCGACGCGTCCTCCCAGCCTTGGCGGTTGATGCCGCCATCGGCATCCATGAAAAAGGCCTGTGACATGGCATCGGTGTGGGCGTGGTCGGTCATGGCCGACACGGTCCTGTCGGAGATGGCGAGCTCCATGGCCGCGGACGCCGCGATGACCGCCGGGTTCTTGACATCGGGCATGCCACCGCTGCCGCCCTGGCCGATGAGCTGGATGCGCTTGTCCCAGACCTCGCGCTGCGGGATCCAGACCTCGATGCCGATGCCCGACGTGGTGGATGGCGCGTCCTCGGGGCCGGGATTGCCGGGGCCGACCACGAGCTTGACCATGCACAGGTCATGGGGCGCGATCGGGGGCGGGGCATCGGCCGCTGGCGCCGCGAGCGCCACGGGCGTGCCGGCCTTGAATGGCTTGACGGACAACACCTTGGTCAGCGCATCCGGCTGGAAGGCCGATTTCAGGCTGTCGTCGCAGCGGTACGCAACAGCCGAGGTGTCAGGAGGGTTCTGCGCGTCTGTGCTGCTGTCATCGCCTCCGCAGGCGGACAGCATGGCGACGGCGGCCGCCACGCTGGCCAAGGGCGCAATGCTGCGCGGTCGCATCTGGATACCGGTTCTCATGGGGCTTTTCCTCGCTCGATTGAAGGGGCCGAGTCGTTGCCGCTCGGCAACATGAACTATCTTGCGTATGCGTCCTTGGGTCTTTCGAAATGCAGACGCAGACTGGGCCTTTCCTGCTCGGGCTCCTGGGGCTATCCCTAGGCGTTCAGTCGGCATAGGGGCAGTTGTCGGCGGGAGGGCTTGTGCATCGGTTGATGCACTAAACTGCACATTTGGGCTGCATTGGAATGTGGCCTCCGGCCGATGTGGTCGTGGGAGGGGAAATCCATGGAGGTGTCTTCTTGGGCCGACGGCGTCGTGTGGCAGACCTCGCCGCCGGTCGCGCTGCTGACCGCGCGCCAGGACTGGTTGGGTCTGCCCGTGGCGCTCCACGCGCTGGGGTGCCACGCCGACTTCCGCGACATCGAGCAGCCTGTCGACGGCATCGGCGTGGCGCGCAGCGGCCGCGGCAAGCGGCGGTACGCCTGCGGGACGCAGCGCGGCGAGCTGTTCACGGCACCGCGCATGATCGAGGTGTTCGAGGCTGGCACGTACTACGACCGATTTCAGCTGCGCGGCGATGTGCCCGGCGATGCCATCGTCATCGAGCTCCCCGCGGCCCTGCTGGGGCGGTGGCTGCACGATGCGGCGCGCTCGTTTCGGCTCCGGACGCAGCACGAGGTGTTCGACGAGCGCGTCGCCCATTTGGCGAACCTGCTATGGGACGATGCGGCCGGTGGGGCGGGCCTGGACCCGTTGTTCACACAGGGGCTTTGCACGGCCTTGATCGGCTTGTTGTCAGGTGACGCCTGGCAGGCCACCGGCCCCGCCAAGGCCTCTGGCGGCAAGTTGAGCGCCACCCAGCGAAGCCGGCTGCTCGACTTTGTCGCCGCCGAGCTCGGCGGGCATTTGAGCGTGGACCGCATGGCCGCGCTCGTGGACATGAGCCCCTTCCATTTCAGTCGCGCGTTTCGCCGGACGTTCGACCATTCGCCTTACGCCTATGTCCTGGAACGTCGCCTGGACGCAGCCTGCGCACTGATGCGGCGCAAGCCCGGTTGCACACTGGCGGAGGTTGCGCTGGCGGTGGGCTTTTCGAGCCAGGCGCATTTCACCGATGCCTTCCGGCGCAAGATCGGCACGACGCCGACGCAGTGGCGCAGGTCGGGCTAGCTGGGGCGCTCGAAACGCTGCGCAGCTGACGCGCCGCCAGGCCGGTGCGCCAGCGCATGGGATGGGTCAGTGGCGGCTCACCGACCGCGCGCGACTGTGGCCCACCTTGGCACGGCGCAGAACCGGCCGATGAACCTGCAGACCCTCTTGGTGCAGCCCTGGCCGCGCGCAATCACTCGGGCTCGATGCCCGCC
>DATKFT010000528.1:0-7209 GCA_035544335.1 Pseudorhodoferax sp. | reverse complement strand
CGCTGCGTCCGAACCGCCGCCTCCGCAGGCCACCAGCACCGCACCGAGGGCCAGCGGCGTCAGTGCCATCGCAGCGCGCACGCGGCGCGTTCTCGCATGGCTCAGCAAGCGGCTTCCCAGAATTTTCTTCAACATCACGATCTCCATCTTCTTTTCACCAGGCACAACGGGTGCAAGGCGCTTGCATGCTAGGAAGCGCCGCAGCGCGGGCGCCGAGGGTTCCTCCCAATCCAGCGCCCTGCCTGCACGCAGAGCGCGCAAGGCGTTCACGGCGCGGTCAGCCAGCCTGTTCGGTGCCTCGCCGGGCCGGCAGCTTAAGGAGCGGAGGGGGCTGGTGTAAGACAGCGCAAAGCGCTGGATGACAACCGCTGCTTATCGTTTGGACTTGCAGAGGGAGGACGCCCTGCGACGGCCTGCGACGACATTTGCGGGCTGCAGGTGCGGGCTGCAGGTGCAGGCCGCGAGCGTGGGGCCACGGCCCCCGCGCGGGGTCTCAGGACGGCGCCGCGGGCGCGCCCGGTGGCGGCGGCAAGGCCACCTGCGCCGCGACAAAGCGCACGAAGCGCGCCAGCGCGGGCGCGTCGGACTGCAGGGGCCACACCAGGCTGGTCTCGCACATGGGCGTGGCGCGTGGCTGGCCCTTGCGCGGCCGCGCGTCGGGCACGCGGTAGACCACGCCCTCGCGGCGGAACTGCATGACGCTGGCCGGCACCCAGGCCACGCCGATGCCGGCCGACACCAGGTTCACGATGGTCTGCATCTGGATCGCCTCCTGCGCCACGACCGGCAGGCGCCCGGCCGCGTGGTACAGGCCGAACACCGCGTCGTGCAGCGAGGGCACGATGCGGCGCGGAAAGATCACGAGCGGCTCGGCCAGCACGTCCTGCCAGGGCAGGCGCTGCGCCGTGGCCAAGGCATGCTGCGCGGGCAGCGCCAGCACCAGCGGCTCGGTCGCCACCTGCAGGTGCATGAGCCCGGGCGGGGCAAAACCCGGTGAATGCAGCATGAGCCCCGCGTCGATCTCGCCACGCGCCAGCGCCGCGAGCTGCACATCGCCCGTGGCCTCGACCAGTTCCAGCGCCACCTGCGGATTGGCTGCGCGGAAGGCCAGCACCCAGGCCGGCAGGCGCTCGAAGCCCACCGTGGACACGAAGGCCAGCCGGATGCGGCCGAGCTCGCCGCCCGCGGCCGCGCGCGCGCGCTGCGGCAAGGCCAGCGCGCGTGCGAGCAGGTCGCGCACGTCGGCCAGCAGCGCCTGGCCGGCCGGGCTCAGGGCCACGCGCCGGCTCGTGCGCTCGAACAGCACCACGCCCAGCTGGCGCTCGAGCTGGGCGATCGCCTGCGTGAGCGGCGGCTGCGTCATGTGCAGGCGCTGCGCCGCGCGGCCGAAGTGCAGCTCCTCGGCCACGGCCAGGAACTGGCGCCAGGCCCGCAGCTCGATGGGCTGGTCATTCATATGCCAAGCATATCAATGCTGCGGCAAAAACGGATTGGAATAAATCGATCCGCCAGCGCATACTTTGCGCTGCCAAAAAACTCCCCCCACGAGAGACACCCCATGGAAACCAAGCCCATCCAGATCAACCGCCGCAGCGCCAACATCACCGAAGGCAAGTCGCGCGCGCCCAACCGCTCCATGTTCTATGCCATGGGCTACGAGGAAGGCGACTTCAAGAAACCCATGGTCGGCGTGGCCAACGGCCATTCCACGATCACGCCCTGCAACAGCGGCCTGCAGAAGCTGGCCGACGCGGCGATCGCGGGCATCGAGGAAGCCGGCGGCAACGCCCAGGTGTTCGGCACGCCCACCATCTCCGACGGCATGGCCATGGGCACCGAGGGCATGAAGTACTCCCTCGTCAGCCGCGAAGTCATCTCCGACTGCATCGAGACCTGCGTGGGCGGCCAGTGGATGGACGGCGTGCTCGTGGTGGGCGGCTGCGACAAGAACATGCCGGGCGGCATGATGGGCATGCTGCGCGCCAACGTGCCGGCCATCTATGTCTACGGCGGCACCATCCTGCCGGGCAAGTACAAGGGCCAGGACCTCAACATCGTCAGCGTGTTCGAGGCCGTGGGCCAGAACGCGGCCGGCAACCTGTCCGACGAAGACCTGACCCAGATCGAGCGGCGCGCCATTCCCGGCACGGGCTCGTGCGGCGGCATGTACACGGCCAACACCATGTCCAGCGCGTTCG
This sequence comes from Pseudorhodoferax sp., assembly GCA_035544335.1. GTDB lineage: Bacteria > Pseudomonadota > Gammaproteobacteria > Burkholderiales > Burkholderiaceae_C > Pseudorhodoferax. The sequence goes on along the minus strand of DATKFT010000528.1, from coordinate 5,011 downwards.
AGGCGCTGGGCATGAGCCTGCCCTACTCGTCCACGATGGCCAACCCGCACGACGAGAAAGAGAACTCGGCCAAGGAATCGGCCAAGGTGCTGATCGAGGCGATCAAGAAGGACTTGAAGCCGCGCGACATCGTGACCAAGAAGGCCATCGAGAACGCCGTGGCCGTGATCATGGCCACGGGCGGCTCGACCAACGCGGTGCTGCACTTCCTGGCCATCGCCCACACGGCCGGCGTGGAATGGACCATCGACGACTTCGAGCGCATGCGCAAGAAGGTGCCCGTGATCTGCGACCTGAAGCCCAGCGGCAAGTACCTGGCCGTGGACCTGCACCAGGCCGGCGGCATTCCGCAGGTCATGAAGGTGCTGCTGGACGCCGGCCTGCTGCACGGCGACTGCATCACGATCACGGGCAAGACCATCGCCGAGACGCTGGCCGACGTGCCGCCGCTGCGCGCCGACCAGGACGTGATCCGCCCGATCACGAACCCCATGTACGACGAAGGCCACCTGGCCATCCTGAAGGGCAACCTGTCGCCCGAGGGCGCCGTGGCCAAGATCACGGGCCTCAAGAACCCCGTCATCACCGGTCCCGCGCGCGTGTTCGACGACGAGCAGTCGGCGCTGCAGGCCATCCTGGACGGCAAGATCGTGGCGGGCGACGTGATGGTGCTGCGCTACCTGGGCCCCAAGGGCGGCCCCGGCATGCCCGAGATGCTGGCACCCACGGGTGCACTGATCGGCGCCGGCCTGGGCGAGTCGGTGGGCCTGATCACCGACGGCCGCTTCTCCGGCGGCACCTGGGGCATGGTGGTCGGCCACGTGGCGCCCGAGGCGGCGGCCGGCGGCACGATCGCCTTCGTGCACGAGGGCGATTCCATCACCATCGACGCGCACGAACTCAAGCTGGAGCTCAACGTGCCCGAGGCCGAGATCGCCAAGCGCCGTGCCGGCTGGACGGCCCCGGCCCCGCGCTACACGCGCGGCGTGCAGGCCAAGTTCGCGTTCAACGCGTCCACGGCCAGCAAGGGCGCGGTGCTCGACGACTATTGAACAATTCGACCACGCGCTCTACCAGGCCAAGGAAGCCGGCCGCAAGCGTTCGGTCCGGGCCGGCGCGTGGTTCAGCGCGGCCGCCTGGGCCGCAGCCCCAGCTTGTCGCGCTGGCGCGCTAGCCGTTCGGCCTTGCGCGCCTCGATGCGCTGCGCGGCGCTGCGCTTGGTGCGGCCCGACAGGTCCGACCAGGTCCACCACAGCGCGGCCAGGCCGAAGGGGGCCAGCACGGCCCACCAGCTCCAGGCCGCGATGGGCGCGACCGCGAGCCACTTGAGCAGCAACAGCACGATGCCAAGTCCGAGCAGGTACATGGGATGTTCCCCCTACAAAGGCCCCGGTCCGCCCACGGGCAGCAGGAACCTCCCTCACTACAATCGATCGAAAAGACTGTACCCCAACCCCCACGAGGAATGAACGGATGAAACGTGTCGTGCTGATGGTGGCACTGCTGGCCGGCTACGCGGCGCTTCCCGCCTGGGCGGACCCGGCCCTGGCCGCCTCCAAGAACTGCATGGCCTGCCATGCGGTGGACCGCAAACTGGTGGGACCGTCGTACAAGGACATCGCCGCCAAGTACAAGGACGACAAGAGCGCCGCGGACAAGCTGGCCGCCAAGATCCAGAAGGGCGGCTCCGGCGTCTGGGGCCCGGTCCCCATGCCGGCCAACCCGCAGGTCAACGAGGCCGACGCCAAAAAGCTTGCCACCTGGGTGCTGGGCCTGCAGTAAGCGCCCCGCCCCTCCCCCACGGCCCGCTGTACGCAGCGGGCTTTTTCATGCCCGCGCGCGCCATGGGGACGGGGCCTGCGCTACATGCGCAGCACGCGCCGGCGGTGCTCGCCCACGTTGTTGCCGCGGATCTGCGTGGCTTGCGTGCCCCGGACTTCGTCCACCTTCCGGTCCGCTTCCGTGCCCGTGACAGGCTGGGCCTGGACCGCAGTGGCACGCTCGAAGTCGTGCGATTTGTCCGTGTTGCGGTAGTAGCGGTACAACATCCAGTACAGGCCGACGGCGCCCGCCGGGCCGATGGCCAGCAGCGCGAGAATGCTGTCGTTGTCCATGCTCAACGCGCCACGAACCACAGCGCCAGGGCTTCGAGCACCGTGCCCACGCTGAGCGCTGCGAGGATGAGCTTCCATTGCTGCACCGGCACGCTGCCCATGGTCTTGCCGGTGCGGCCATTGACGGCGATGTAGTGCAGCATGCCGCCGTTGCGGCCCGGCTGGTGGTAGGAGTACAGCCATACCGGCAGGTACATCGCCACCCAGCGCGTGCCTTGCACGTCCAGGCCCTCCTGCTCCCAGCGCACGCCGCGGCCATAGCGGCGTACCGAGGCCTGCACCTGCGCGCGCGCGATGGACAGCAGCTGCTCCTGCAGGCGCGGCTGCAGCTGCGCGACGTCGCGGTCGCGCTTCTCCGAGGTGAAGCCGGCCAGGTAGGAGGCGTTCCACTTCACCGCGTTCTTGGTGTCGAAGGGCAAGATGGCGTTGATGACGTTGTTGGTGTTGACCTTGGTGTCCAGCCGGCCGCGCTCGGCGCTGGACTCCAGCGTCAGGTCGTCCACCGTGAAGTCCACGTGGCGCTGGAGCCGGTACACGTCGGCGTCGTAGTAGGTCTTCTTGTCCTTGCCTTCGCCGCGCGTGTAGCGGCGCGTCTCGACCTCGCCGAAGCCCGCCACGTCGGCGCTCGCCTTGGCGTCCACCACCATGTAGGGCAGGTACACGCCCAGCACGTTCTCGGGCGTGAACTCCTGCTTGAAGGCCTTGAGCGCAAACGTCTGGCGCTTGCCCGCGAACTGGCGGATGCGCGCCACCGCGTCGTCCTTCTGGATGTGGAAGGGCAGCACGGCGTCGGGTACCGCGCCATTGTCGATCTGCTCGTTGATGCCCAGCACGTGACGACACCAATGGCAGCGCGCGGTCATCGCGCTGTCGGTGTTGATCACCACCTCGGCACCACAGCCCGTGCACTGGAAGGTGCGCAGGCTCGCCGCATCGGCCTGGATGTCCTGCGCGCCGGAGGCGATGACCGTCCCCTGGAGCTGGTCGATGCCTTCGCCCAGACCGAACTCTTCCTCCACACGCTGCGCCGTCCATTCATGGCGGCAGAACAGGCAGATCAGCTGGTCGGTGCCCGCGCGCTGCCGGATCTCGGTCGCGCCGCACTTGGGGCAATGGTTGAGGCCATCGCGCAGCGCGGTGGCCGAGGTGTCGATGACGGCCGGGTCGGGCGCGAGCAGCTCGTCCTGGATGGGCGCGGGCAGCGTGGCCGGATCCACCGGGAACTGGCCCGGCAAAGGCGGCATGTCCTGCGGCGACCCCGGCCCGACCGGCCCGCTCTGCAGCGGCGTGTTGGACTTCATGGACCAGCGCGACGCAGCGTCACAGGCCCAGCGCCTTGGCCTTGACCGCGTCGTAGTCGGCCTGCGTGATGAGCCCGGCGTCCAGCATCTGCTTGGCCTTCGTGAGCCGGACGATCGGGTCCTCGGCGGCCGGTGCTGCAGGCGTGGCCGCGGGGCTTGCTGCCGCCACGGGGGCGGCGGGCTGCTGCAGGCCCGCCAGTCCACCCAGCCCTCCTGTGGCGATGCCCATGCCCATGATGCCGCCCACGCCCGCGTTCTGCCCCGCGGCCTGGATGCCCGCGGCCACCGAGGCCTGCAGGTTGGAATTGCCGCGCCCACCGGCCAGCGCATCGGCGCGCTGCACGGTCTTGAGCAGCTCCTTGGTGTTGGCGTCGTACTCGATCGAGACGATGGCGGTCTGGACGATGGCCAGGCCCCGCCCGGACTTCCACTGGTAGGCGCTCTCGACCGCATCGGACAGGCTCTTGGCAAAGCCGACGGAGTCCTGCTGGATCCGCGTGATGCGGTTGCCCTTGCCGGGGTCGTTCGTGTAGAGGCTGAACGCCGGTGCGAGCGAGCCCACGACCTCGTTGAACAACTGGCTGGCCGCTGCGTTGTCCAGGTCGGTGAAGTCGAACACCTGCCCGCCCTGCAGGTAGGTGGCCGGGACGAAGCTCTTCACGAACAGGATCGGGTCGACGATTTTCAGCGTGTAGCTGCCGCGCGTGATGGCCCCGACCTGGGCGTTGAGGTAGCCGTCGTCCCAGTAGATGTCGGACTGCGTGCCGAAGCGGTTGTCCGGCAGCTCCTTGAGCGAAACGAAGAACGCGGCCTGCTGCGAGCCCGGCTGGCCGCCGAACTTGAAGCGTTCCCAACTCTGCCTGACGAGCGACTCCACGAAGCCGCCGCCCGTGAAGATGGACTGGGAGTTGATGTCGTTGGCGTTCCACTCGTAGCCGCCCGGCTCGGCCGCAAAGCCGGTGATGGCGCCGTCCTGCAGCAGCAGCAGGCCGTAGCCCTCGGGCACGACGATCTTGGAGCCGTTCGTGATGATGTTCGAGGACGCCTTGGTGTTCGCGCCGCGCCCGGCGTTGGTGCCGCGCGGCACCGCCGCGAACAGCGCGGCCGTTGGCGGCAGACCGTCCGGCACCGTGTAGAAATCCTTCCACTGGTCGGCCAGCGTCCCACCGATGGAACCAAGCGCTGCCTGGATGAGGCCCATGACGTATTCCTTGTATGAAAGTGACCGGGTGCTGCCGGCCCTGGCGGGCGGCGCGCGGCCGCAAGCATAAAACGAATCCGCAAGGCCACGGCCATGGCCCCTGGCCATGGCGTCGAGCCGCGGCGCGGCTGCCATTCCCTGTGCAAGGCTTGGAGGGCCCGGGAATTTCCAGCGCGGAGGGGCCGTGCCTTTCGGCCCGCCCGATGGGCTCAGTTGGACTGCGCCAACTGATCGAGGATGGCCGGATTCTCCAGGGTGCTGGTGTCCTGGGTGATGGCTTCGCCCTTGGCGATCGAGCGCAGCAGGCGCCGCATGATCTTGCCCGAACGCGTCTTGGGCAGGTTGTCGCCGAAGCGGATGTCCTTGGGCTTGGCGATCGGGCCGATCTCCTTGGC
>DATKFT010000527.1:0-1593 GCA_035544335.1 Pseudorhodoferax sp. | reverse complement strand
GACATGCGCCGGCGCGCGAAGTCGAACGGGATCTCGTCGACCTTGCGGTAGTCCTGCGCCACGCGCAGCTCGCGCTGCAGCTCGGCATGCTCGAGCACGGCATGGTCGAGCAGGTTCTTGAGCCCGGTCTGGTAGTAGCTGTTCAGGTAGGCGTAGCGCAGCACGTCGTCCGAGGGCGCGCCGAACACGTCGGTGTGCCGCTCCAGTGCGATCCTGTCCTGCGTCAGCGTGCCGGTCTTGTCGGTGCACAGCACGTCCATCGCGCCGAAGTTCTGGATCGCGTCCAGGCGCTTGACGATGACCTTCTTGCGCGACATCACGACCGCGCCCTTGGCCAGGGTGGAGGTCACGATCATGGGCAGCATCTCGGGCGTGAGACCGACCGCGACCGACAGCGCGAACAGGAAGGCCTCCATCCAGTCGCCCTTGGTCAGGCCGTTGATGAGCAGCACGATGGGCACCATCACGAGCGCGAAGCGGATCAGCAGCCAGCTCACGCCGTTCACGCCGGCCTCGAACGCGGTGGGCGTGCGGTCGGTGGCCGTGGCGCGCGCCGACAGCGCGCCGAAGTAGGTCCGTCCGCCCGTGGCGATGACCAGCGCGGTCGCCGAGCCCGAGACCACGTTGGTGCCCATGAACAAGAGGTTGGGCGCGTCGAAGATGGACGCGAACGGGCCCGCGATGCCCGCGAACTTCTCCACCGGCAGCGATTCACCCGTCATGGCCGCCTGCGCGACGAACAGGTCCTTGGCGACCAGCACGCGGCAGTCCGCCGGGATCATGTCGCCCGCGGACAGCAGCACATGGTCGCCCGGCACCAGCGCGCGGATCGGCAGCTCCACGGGCGTGGCAGCCCTGCGCGCATGGCGGTGCGTGCCGGCGGCGCCGGCCAGGCCCGCGGCACCCGCGGCGCCCGCCGGTGGCCCGTCCCCGTCCTGGCGCCGCAGCACGGTGGCGGTGTTGCTCACCATGGCCTTCAGGCGCTCGGCAGCCCGGTTGGAGCGGCCTTCCTGCACGAAGCGTATCAAGGTGCTGACCACCACCATGGTGGTGATCACGACCGTGGCCTTGCTGTCCTCGGTCAGGTAGGAAATGCCGGCCAGCAGGCTCAGCAGCAGGTTGAAGGGATTGCGGTAGCAGTGCCACAGGTGCGTCCACCATGGCAGCGGCTTCTCGTGGCCGACCTCGTTGGGGCCGACACGCGCGCGCCGCTGGTCGGCCTCGTTCGCGGACAGCCCGTCCTCGTGCGAGGACATGCGGACGATCGCGGCGGGCATGTCGTCCGATGCGATGCGCCGCATGTCGCGCGAGACCCGGCCCCAGGCCTGGGGCGTGTCGCCCTCGCCCGCCTGGCCCAGCGTTTCGAGGATGGCCTGGCGTTTGAAATGCCGGTGCGTGTGCCGCCGGCGCAGAAAGCCGCTGAAAAGGTTCTTCAGCAGGGGGTCGATGAAGCGCATGGCATTCCTCGCGTGTCGGTTCGGTGGGGCAGGACGAAGGCGCCGCACCCGGGATGGGCTGGCGGCACAGGCACGGGCTGGGGCCGGCCGGCCGCGCGTGCGTCAAGGATCGGGTCCATGCGTGCCGGCGCTACCA
>DATKFT010000526.1:0-6313 GCA_035544335.1 Pseudorhodoferax sp. | reverse complement strand
GAGCGCCGCCACGTGGGCGCCACGCACGCGCGCATCGGCCTGTCGCTGCCGAGCTACTTCGCGGCCATGAACTACTCGTTCGTGCTGCTGACCAAGACGCTGTACGACGGACAGCTCGGCAACGAGGACTACCTGGCGGCCCTGCAGTCCTTCACCAAGCTGATGCACTTCGACATCACGATCGTCGCGGAGACCTATTCGCGGCTGATCAACGAGCGCATCGCCAAGCAGAGCCAGGCCTTGCTGGAGATGTCCACGCCCGTCACGCAGATCTGGGAGGACATCCTGATGCTGCCCGTGGTGGGCATCATCGACTCGCGCCGCGCGCAGGACCTCATGCTGACCGTGCTCAAGCGCATCAGCCAGACGCGCGCCAAGGTCTTCATCATGGACATCTCGGGCGTGGCCGTCGTGGATTCGGGCGTGGCCAACCACCTGATCAAGATCACCAAGTCCACCGGCCTCATGGGCTGCACCTCGCTGGTCTCGGGCATCTCGCCCGAGATCGCCCAGACCATGGTGAACCTGGGCTTCGACGTCAGCGAGATCTCCACCTCGGCCACGCTGCACGACGCGCTGGAACGGGCGTTCCGGCTGATCGGCCGCACCGTGACCGAACTGGCGCATTCCTGAACGGCGACCCCGCCATGGACCAGGGCGAGGAGACCCGCGTTCCGATCTCGATGATCGGCAAGGTGGTGTTCGCCTCGCTGCAGATCGACCCGCATCCGCAGCTGCTGGGCTGGCTGCGCGAGGACCTGGCCCGGCGCGTCGTGCAGAGCCGCGCCACGCGCGTGCTGCTGGACCTGTCGGGGCTCGTGACGCTGGACGAGCACGAGTTTGCGCACCTCGTGGAGACCGCGCGCATGCTCAAGCTGCTGGGCGCCGGCACCGTGCTGGTCGGCATGCGCCCGGGCATCGTGGCCGCGCTGGCCGCGCTGGACGCCGACCTGTCCGCGCTGCCGGGCGCCTGCGACGTGGAACAGGGCCTGGCCCTGCCAGCGGAGGCTTGAGAAGCTGTGAACGAACCGCTCACACCCACGCGAGGCCCTATGCGCACCGGCTTTCATCTTCATCGCGGCGCCGAGGGCCTCGCCCTTCGGGCCGGAGCACGGCAGGCCACATGCGGGCGTTGCAGCCCTTGCCCTGGCACCCGCCAGGGCTGCGGCCTGCGCCCACGCCTGCGACCCACCGCACCCCGTCGTGGGCGCGATCGGTCCATTCACAGCGTCTGACCATGCAAGCGGCCGCAGGCGTGCAACGCCAGCGCATCCATGTCGCGGCCGAAGCGGATGTCTACAACGCTGCCGTGCTGGTCTACGCGCTGGTGCAGCAGGCCGGCGCGCGTGCGCTGCTGGCCACCGAGGCGGCCACCGTGGTCTCCGAGCTCGGCATGAACATCGTCAAGTACGCCGGCCGCGGCAGCATGACGCTGAGCCTGCAGCAGAGCCCGCGCGCCTATGTGGAGGTGCTGGCAGAGGACCATGGCCCCGGCATCGCCGACCTGGACCTGGCCCTGACCGAGCACTACAGCAGCCGCGGCACGCTGGGCCTGGGCCTGTCGGGCGTGCGGCGCATGTCCGACGAATTCGACATCCGCTCCGCACCGGACGCCGGCACCCGTGTGCGTGCGCGGCGCTGGCTGCAGGAGGGCGCGGCGCCGGCCACGCCGCGCCCCGCGCCCGCCCGGGCCGCACGGAGCGAGCGCGCAGACAGCCAGTCCGCACCGGAGCCCGCCGGCACGCAGCCCGGCGGCTGGCAGATGGCCCAGGCCAAGCGGCCCTGCTATGGCGATGTGGTCAGCGGCGACGGCTGCGTGCTGCAGCCCGTGCCGCACGGCATCGTGGCGGCCATCCTGGATGTGCTGGGCCACGGCGCCGAGGCCCACCGGCTCGCGCGCCACTGCGAGCGCTGGCTGGCCGCGCACGCCCATGCCGACCTCGTGGGACTGGCCATGGACCTGCACGCCGAGGTGCGCGGCAGCCTGGGCCTGGCACTCACGCTGGCCTTCGTGGACGCGCAGACCCGGGGCATGGTGGTGACCGGCATCGGCAACACACGCCTGTTCTGCCTGCGCTCGCCGGGCCTGTGCATCGACGCGCAGCCCGGCATCGTGGGCGGGCGCAGCATGCCGCGCCTGCGTCCGACGCGCGTGCAGCTCGCGCCGCACGACACGCTGCTCATGGCGACGGACGGCATCAACGAACGGCTGACGGTGCAGGCGCTGATGCCGCTGCGCCACCTGGGCGTGCAGCCACTCGCACAGCAGGTGCTGCGCGAGCACGGCAAGGAGCACGACGACGCCACCTGCATGGTGCTGCGATGCCCATGAGCGCCGGCACGCCGGGCGCCGGCCCGCTGGGCGCCATCGCGCTCGGCGAAGCCAGCCTGCACGCCGCGCGCGCCAAGCTGCGCCTCGTGCTGCAGGCGCTGCAGGTGCCGGCCATCACGCAGGATCTGCTGCTGACCGGGCTGTCCAGCCTGCTGCGCCGGCTCGCCGCGGCGGGCGTCACGCAGCTGGAGCTTGGCCTGGCGGGCGAGACCCTGTGGCTGCGGGCCGAGGGGCTGCAGGATGCGCCGCCGGTCGGCGCCCAGCTGCAGGCCCTGCGTACCGCCACGGGCTGGCGCTTCGAGGCCAGGCTGGCGGGCATCGGCCAGCCCGACTGGCGCGCGCTGCAGGACATCGTGGCGCAGCGCAGCCGGGGGCAGCTCATCGACGATCTGCAGGCGCACCAGGCCAGCCTGGAGCGCGAGATCGAGCGGCGCACGCGCGCGCTGTCGGTCAGTGAACTGCGCTCGCGCACCGTGATCGACGGCGCGCCACTGGCCGTGGTCCTGATCGACCAGGCAGGCCGGGTCAGCGAATGGAATGCCGCGGCCGAGCAGACCTTCGGCCACAGCACGGCATGCGCCGTGGGGCAGCCGCTGCAGGCCCTCGTGCAACTGCGGGGCGACCCCACGCTGCCGACCATCCTGGAGCGCGGCCTGGATGCCGCGGCGCGGCACCTGACCGCGGCGCGCTTCTGGGACCTCACGGCCTTGCGCGAAGACGGCAGCCGCATCCCGGTGGAAGCCGGCATGACGGTGTTCCCGATGGGCGAGGTCTGGCACGGCACGCTGTTCGCACGCGACAGCAGCGAGCGCAAGCAGGCCGAGACCGCGCTGCAGACGGCCAAGCAGGCGGCCGAGAGCGCGGCGCGCATGAAGTCGGATTTCCTGGCCAACATGAGCCACGAGATCCGCACACCCATGAACGCGATCCTGGGCATGTCGCACCTGGTGCTCAAGGCCGACCTGGCGCCGCGCCAGCGCGAGTACGTCAAGAAGATCCAGCAGTCCGGCCAGCACCTGCTGGCGCTGATCAACGACATCCTGGACTTCTCCAAGGTCGAGGCCGACAAGCTCGTGGTCGAGTCCATCGACTTCGAGCTCGAGCACCTGCTGGACAACGTGGCCACGTTGGTCGCCGACAAGGCCGCCGCGAAGGGCCTGGAGCTGGTCTTCGATGTGGGCGCCGACGTGCCGGCCTCGCTCGTGGGCGACCCGCTGCGGCTGGGCCAGGTGCTGGTGAACTACGCCAGCAACGCCATCAAGTTCACCGAGCGCGGCGGCATCGACATGGTGGTGCGCGTGCGCCAGCGCAGCGCCGGCCAGGTGCTGCTGCACTTCGCGGTGCGCGACACCGGCATCGGCCTCAGCGAGGCCCAGGTGCAGGGCCTGTTCCAGTCCTTCCAGCAGGCCGACACCTCGACCACGCGCAAGTACGGCGGCACCGGCCTGGGGCTGGCGATCTCCAAGAAGCTGGCCGTGCTGATGGGCGGCGAAGTCGGCGTGACCAGCCAGCTCGGCCAGGGCAGCACCTTCTGGTTCACGGCGCGGCTGGGCCTGGCCCAGGCGCGGCCGCGCGCCATCCCGCTGTCGGCCAAGCTGCGCGGCCTGCGCATGCTGGTCGTCGACGACAACGACAGTGCCCGCACCGTGCTGCGCACGCTGCTGCAGGCCATGATGTTCGAGGTGGACGTCGCGGCCTCGGGCGCCGAGGCGCTGGACATGCTGCAGCAGGCCGCCAACGCGGCGCGGCCCTACGAGATGGTGTACCTGGACTGGCAGATGCCGGTGCTGGACGGTTTCGAGACGGCCCAGCGCATCCGCGCGCTGGCCCTGCCCGGCAGCACGCGCATCGTGATGGTGACCGCCTACGGCCGCGAGGAGCTGCTGGCGCGCGCCGAATCCTGCGGCATCGCCGACGTGCTCATGAAGCCCGTGAACGCGTCGTCCCTGCTGGACTGCACCATGCGCGTGCTGGCCGACGGCGCGCCGCTGCCGCTGCAACTGGCCCCGCCCTCGGCGCCAGCCCCCGACGCGGGCCAGGTGGAGCGCCTGCGCGGCGCGCAGGTGCTGCTGGTGGAGGACAACGACCTCAACCAGGAGGTGGCGGTCGGCCTGCTGGAGGACGCCGGCGTGCGCGTCGACATCGCCGAGAACGGCGCCATCGCGCTGGAGATGGTCCAGCGCCGCGCCTACGACCTCGTGCTGATGGACATGCAGATGCCCGTCATGGACGGCGTGACCGCCACGCTCGCGATCCGCCAGCTGCCGGGCCTGCGCGCGCCGCCCATCGTGGCCATGACGGCCAATGCCATGCAGGCCGACCGCGACCGCTGCGAGGCCGCCGGCATGGTCGACTTCGTGAGCAAGCCGATCGAGCCGGCCGAACTCGTGCGCACGCTGCTGCGCTGGATCCCCCCCGGCGACGCCGCGGCGGCCGGGCCACAGGCACCAGCCCCCGCGCCCGAACCGCAGGCGGCGCCCGCGGCCGCCCTGCCCCCGATCGATGGGCTGAACACCGCGGCCGGGCTGCGCCGCACCCTGGGCAAGACCGATCTGTACCTGAGCCTGCTGCACAAGTTCGAGCACGGGCAACGCGATGCACCGGCCCAGGTGCGCGCGGCGCTGGACGCCGGCGACATGGGCCTGGCCCAGCGCCTGGCGCACACGCTCAAGGGCGTGGCAGGCAACATCGGCGCCGAGCCGCTCCAGGCCGCCGCGGCCGAACTGGAGCACGCCATCCGTGCGCAGCATCCGGGCACCGAACTGGCGGCCCTGCTGGGCGCGGTCGAGGCACCGCTGGCCGCCTTGCTGTCGGCGCTGGCGCCCCTGCTGCACCCGGGCGGCACAGTGCAGCAGGCCGACAGCCAGGGTCCGGTGGACACCCAGGCCTTCGCACGCGTGGGCGCGGAACTGCGCGCCCTCTTGGCCAGCGACGATGCGGCGGCGCTGGAGCTGCTGCAGCAGCACGGCGCCCTGCTGCGCCAGGCCCTGGGACCGCGCTTCGAGGCGCTGGCCCAGGCCGCAGCCGACTTCGATTTCGGTCAGGCCATGGTGCTGCTGGACGAGGCCCTCGCGGCCCAGCCCAGCACGGTCTGAGCGAGCGCCACCCAGCCTCTCATTCGGCGGTCGCGCCCGAGGCCTTCACGGCCACGCCCCACTTGGCGATTTCGCTCACGATGAAGCGGTCGAACTCCGGGCCCGTGGTCGGCGCGGCCTCGGAGCCGCGGTCGCGCATGAACTTGACCATGGACTCGCTGCGCAGGATCTCGACCACCTCCTGGTTCAGCCGGGCCACGGTGTCGGCCGGCGTGCCACGTGGCGCCATGAGGCCCAGCCAGCCCACGGCCTCGAAGTCCTTGAGACCGGCGACACCGCTCTCGCGCACGGTCGGCACCTGGGGCAGCTGGCTCGAACGCGTGGCCGAGGTCACGGCCAGCGGCACGGCGCGGCCCGCCTGGATGTTGGCCAGCGCGGCCGTGACCGAATCGACCATCAGCGGCACCTGGTTGCCCAGGAAATCGGCCTGGGCCGGGCCGCTGCCGCGGTAGGGGATGTGGGTGATGAACACGCCGGCCTGGGCCTTGAGCATCTCGCCCGACAGGTGCTGCGAGCCACCGATGCCGGCGCTCGCGTAGTTGAGCCGGCCCGGTGCGGCCTTGGCCTCGCGCACCATCTGCGGCAGGGTCTTGATGCCCGAGGCCGGCGTGGCCAGGAACACCAGCGGCACCTTGGCGATCAGCGAGATGCCGACCAGGTCCTTGGCCGGGTCGTAGTTGAGCTTCTTGTACAGCGTCTGGTTCACGGCCATGGCGCTGCCCGCGATCAGCAGCGTGTAGCCGTCGGGCGCGGCGCGCGCGACCATCTCGGTGCCGATGTTGCTGCCCGCGCCGGCCTTGTTGTCCACGACGATGGGCTGGCCCAGGCGCTTGCCGAGCTGCTCGGCCAGCGCGCGCGCGAAGATGTCGGAGGCCTGGCCCGGCGG
>DATKFT010000525.1:0-7481 GCA_035544335.1 Pseudorhodoferax sp. | reverse complement strand
CGGCCGAGGCGCCGCAGCGGCTCGAGAAGGACCGCATCGCCATGTCCTTGTCGCGGCTGCGCGGCGTGTACTCCGACAACCTGATCGAGGTCGTCGAATGGTGCATGGCGCTGGACCCGCTGTCGCGCCCGCAGTCGGTGTTCGCGCTGCAAAAGGAACTCAGCCGCGAAGGCGAGCGCCGCTACACCAAGCTGTCGATGGGCGAGAAGATCCGCCTGCAGTTCGACACCCTGGTCTCCGATGGCAAGAAGGGTGTGCGCACCGGCTCGTCCGTGGGCTCGGTCAACAAGGCGTCCAAGTGAAGTTCTCGGTGTTCCAGGTCAGCCGGCGCGGTGGCCGGGCCCGGAACGAGGACCGCATGGGCTATTGCTATACGCGCGAATCGGGGCTGTTCGTGCTGGCAGACGGCATGGGCGGCCATCCGGACGGCGATGTCGCGGCGCAGCTGGCGGTGCAGACGGTGTCGGCACTGCACCAGCAGCAGGCCACGCCGCGGCTGCCGCAGGCCGGCGACTTCCTGGTCCAGTCCCTGCTGGCCGCGCACCGGCGCATCCTGCGCTACGGCGACGAGCGTGGCCTGGGCGACACGCCGCGCACGACGCTGGTGGCGGCCGTGTTGCAGAGCGATGGCGCGAGCTGGGTGCACTGCGGCGATTCACGGCTGTACCTCGTGCGCGACGGCGTGCTGCTGACGCGCACGCGTGACCATTCCTACATGGAGCAGGTGGCGTCCGATGTCGCGCGCAGTGCCCGCATCAACCGCAACATGCTGTTCACCTGCCTGGGCTCGCCCGCGCACCCGGTGTTTCGCGTGGCAGGGCCTGTGCCGCTGCTGCCTGGCGACAAGATCCTGCTGTGCTCCGACGGCCTGTGGTCCAGCGTCAGCGACGAGCGCATCGTGGAGCTGCTGGGCAGCCTGCCCGTGGCACAGGCCGTGCCCGAACTCGTGGAGCAGGCGTTGCGCACGGCAGGCGACAGCAGCGACAACGTGACGGCACTGGCGCTGGAGTGGGAAACCGCCGACCAGCCGGCACCGCCGCACAGCCCTGGCCTGCCGGCCGCATCCGACCCCTTTGCCGCCACGGTGCAGACGCTGGACCCCGAAGCGCCGGCGCAGGAGCTGGACGATGCCGCCATCGAGCGTTCCATCGCCGAGATCAACGAAGCCATCCGCCAGACCGCCGCGCGGAAATTCTGACCCTCGCCCAGCGCGGACTTCGCGCTTGGCGACAATCCCCCCATGACTGAATTTGCAAGAACCGGCGGCCGCGCCGCCGACCAGCTGCGCCCCGTGCGCATCACGCGTGGCTTCACCATCCATGCCGAGGGCTCGGTGCTGATCGAGTTCGGCCAGACGCGCGTGCTGTGCACCGCCTCGGTCGAAGAGAAGGTGCCGCCGCACAAGCGTGGCAGCGGCGAAGGCTGGGTCACGGCCGAGTACGGCATGCTGCCGCGCGCCACGCACACGCGCAGCGACCGCGAAGCCGCGCGCGGCAAGCAGAGCGGGCGCACGCAGGAGATCCAGCGCCTGATCGGCCGCTCCATGCGCGCCGTGTTCGATCTGAAGCGCCTGGGCGAGCGCACGATCCACCTGGACTGCGACGTGCTGCAGGCCGATGGCGGCACGCGCACTGCGGCCATCACGGGCGCCTTCGTGGCCGCGCAGGATGCGGTCAACAAGCTGCTGGCGGCGGGCAAGCTGGCCGCCACGCCCATCGTGCATCCGGTGGCCGCGATCTCGGTCGGCATCGTCGACGGCACGCCGCTGCTGGATCTCGAGTACACCGAGGACTCGGCCTGCGACACCGACATGAACGTGGTCATGACGGGCGCCGGCCATTTCGTCGAGGTGCAGGGAACGGCCGAGGGCGCGGCCTTCACGCGCGCCGAGATGGACCAGCTGCTGCAGCTGGCCGACAAGGGCATCCAGGAACTGATCGCGCTGCAGCTCGCGGCGCTGGCCGGTTGAACGCGGCGATGGACCTGGTCCTCGCTTCCAACAACCAGGGCAAGCTCGCCGAGCTGCAGGCCTTGTTCGCGCCGCTGGACGTGCGCCTCGTGGCCCAGGGCGAACTCGGCGTGCCCGAGGCCGAGGAGCCTTTTCGCACCTTCGTCGAGAACGCGCTGACCAAGGCCCGCAATGCGGCGCGCCACACGGGCCTGGCCGCGGTCGCCGACGACGCCGGTCTGTGCGTGGACGCCTTCGGCGGCCTGCCCGGCGTGGACACGGCCTACTACGCCACGCAGTTCGGCTACGCCAAGGGCGACGACAACAACGTGCGCGCGCTGCTCGAGCAGATGCGCGGCGTCACGAACCGGCGTGCCGCGCTGGTCAGCACGCTGGTGGCCGTGCGCAGCCCCGAGGACCCCGAGCCGCTGATCGCGGTGGGCCGCGCGGTCGGCCGCATCACCGAGGCGCCGGTGGGCGAGGGCGGTTTCGGCTTCGATCCCGTCATGTGGATCGAGGCCTTCGGCAAGACCTTCGCCGAACTGCCGGCCGAGGTGAAGAACGCCCACAGCCACCGCGGCCAGGCCGCGCGCGAGATGCTGCGGCTCATGCGCGAACGCTGGTTCTAGATGTCCGGCCTGCGTCCCCGCGAACTGACCGGCTACATGCGCCCGGGCCTGCTGCAGCTGCAGGCGCTGCCGCCGCTGGCGCTGTACCTGCACCTGCCCTGGTGCATCCGCAAGTGCCCCTATTGCGACTTCAACTCGCACGCCGTGCGCGGTGACGAGGCCGTCGTGCGCTGGGCCGGTGCGGATGCGCCGGCGGTGACCCAGGTCGCCGCGCCGGCCGCGCTACCCGAGCAGCGCTACATCGACGCGCTGATCGCCGACCTGGAGGCCGCGCTGCCACTGGTCTGGGGCCGCACGGTGCACAGCATCTTCATCGGCGGCGGCACGCCCAGCCTGTTCTCGCCCCAGGCCATCGACCGGCTGCTGGGCGAGGTGCGCGCGCGCGTACGGCTGGAGGCCGACGCCGAGATCACGCTGGAGGCCAACCCCGGCACCTTCGAGAAGGACCGCTTCCGCGCCTACCGCGCGGCCGGCGTCACGCGGCTGTCGGTGGGCGTGCAGAGCTTCGACGACGGCTTGCTGCAGGCCGTGGGCCGCGTGCACGACCGCCGCCAGGCCATCGCGGCGCTCGAAGAAGCCGGCCAGGCCTTCGACACCTTCAACCTGGACCTCATGTATGCGCTGCCGGGCCAGACGTCCGCGATGCTCGCGCAGGACCTGGCGACCGCACTGGCGCTGGCACCGCCGCACCTGTCGGTCTACCACCTGACCATCGAGCCCAACACCTTCTTCGCCAAGCACCCGCCCGTGCTGCCAGAGGACGACGTCGCCTACGCGATGCTGGACCAGATCACCGAGGCCACGGGCGCGGCCGGGCTGCAGCGCTACGAGGTCTCGGCCTATGCACGGCCGGGCCACCGCTGCGCGCACAACCTGAACTACTGGCAGTTCGGGGACTACCTGGGGCTGGGCGCGGGCGCGCACAGCAAGCTCAGCTTCGCGCACCGCGTGGTGCGCCAGGTGCGGCTGCGCGAGCCCGGCCTGTACATGGAGCAGGCCCTGGCCGGTGCGGCGCTCGCACAGGACGAGGACGTGCGCCGCGCCGACCTGCCCTTCGAGTTCATGCTCAATGCGCTGCGCCTGCGCGAGGGGTTTGCGCTGGCGGACTTCACGGAGCGCACCGGGCTGCCGCTCTCCAGCATCGCGGCCGGCCTGACCGAAGGCGAGCGCCGCGGACTGCTGGTGCGCGAGGCCGCGCGCGTGCGGCCCAGCGAGAAGGGCTTCGACTTCCTGAGCGATCTGCAGGAGATTTTCCTGTCCGGCGCCTAGCGCCTTTCACCTCACCGGAGCACATCCATGGATCTGCAGTTGACGGGCCAGCATGTCTTGATCACGGGCGGCAGCAAGGGCATCGGCCTGGCCTGTGCGCGCGCCTTCCTGCGCGAAGGCGCACGCGTGAGCCTGGTCTCGCGCGATGCCGCCAACCTGGAGCGCGCCGCGATGGACCTGCGCGCCGACTTCGCCGACGCCAGCACGCGCGTGCAGACACAGGCCGCCGACATGCGCGACGCGGCTGCGGCGCTGGCCGCGCTCGACGCCATCGAACAGCAGGCCGGCGCCGTGCAGGTGCTCGTGAACTCCGCGGGCGCGGCCAAGCGCACGCCGCCCGACGAGCTCACGCCGCAGGCCTGGCACGATGCCATGGACGCCAAGTACTTCAGCACCATCCACATGCTGGACCCGCTGGTCAAGCGCATGGCCGCGCGCGGCGGCGGTGCCATCGTCAACGTGATCGGTGCGGGCGGCAAGGTGGCCAGCCCCATCCACATGCCGGGCGGCGCAGCCAACGCGGCGCTGATGCTGGTGTCGGCCGGCATGGCCGCGGCCTATGCCGCGCGTGGCGTGCGCGTGAATGCCGTGAACCCCGGACTCACGCTGACCGAGCGGCTCAAGGAAGGCATGGCGGCCGATGCGCGACTGCAGGGCATCAGCCCTGAGGAAGCGCTGCAGCGCGCCACCGCGCGGCTGCCGCTGGGCCGCATCGCCGAGCCGGCCGAGATCGCCGACGCCGTGCTGTTCCTGGCCTCGGCACGGGCCAGCTACATCACGGGCGCCATCCTCGCGATGGACGGGGCCGTGACGCCGATGATCTGAGCGCGCAGGGTGTCCGTCAGGGGTGCAGTGCGCCGGCGGCCGCTTCCATGGCCAGGCGCATGCCGACCGCGTTGAGGTGGCCGTCGTAGGGTCCCACGCGCAGCAGGCGCTGCGAATGGGCCGCCCAGGCGCTGTCGATGGGTTCCATGTCGACCACCGTGGCGCCCCGCTCGCGCAGGCGTGCCATGAGGTGGCTGCGCTCGATGCCGATCACCGGATCGTCGTCGGTCTGGTCGTCGCGCTGGCCATCGATCACAAAGACCAGGCGCCGCACCGAGGCCAGTGGAATCTGGGCATAGAACTCTGCGACCACCGCGTCCACCATCTTGCGCGTCGCGGCGATCTGCGCGGCGCTCGGCGGCGAACGGGGCGTGGCGGTCTGCGCACCGGCCTGCGTTTCGGGGGTGGCGCGCGTGAACATGGCCTGCAGCAGGGCCGCGGGCCGAAAGCGCAGGCTGCTCAGGTACTGGGCGAGCGCTGAGTGGCGCACCACGCGCACCAGGGCGCCGGGCGCCGGCTGCCGCTCGGTGCGCGGCTGCAGCGTCGCGGGGTCCAGGCAGCGGCTGACCACGTTGCCCGAGCCGCACAGGGCTTGCCGCGCGTCGTAGCGCTCCATCAGCAGCACGAAGTCGCGGACCCCGAACTGCTCGCTCGCGAACCGGATGCGCTGGGCGTAGTCGAGCAGGGCCGTGCCGGGCGTTCCGAGCGCATACACCTTGCGCCGGCCGTGCAGCAGGGCCTCGAGCTGTGCGGCCGGGCGGTCGGATGCCGGGAGCATGGAAGCTTCCACATAGCTGTCGCCCACCAGCGCGACCGCATCGGCGTCGGGCACGAAGTCGTGGTCCGCCGCAAAGCCCCAGTTGTTCGCCTGCAGCGTCTGCGGGTTGCGCAGGTCCCAGCCCGTGGCCGTCCGCCAGCGGTGGTGCGGCGGCACCGTCAGCAGCTCGGGATGCCGGTGGTAGCCGGTCATGGTGGCGGTGGGCGCGGGCAGCAGCCGCAGCGCGATCTCGGCCGCGAGTGCGGTCGCCGCGAGGCCGAACAGGAAGGCGGGCAGCGTGCGCACGTTCAGAAGTTGAAGTAGATGAACGCGCTGACGCCGCTGCGCAGCGTGTTGACGAGCACGAGCAATACCGCAGCGGCGACCGCGGCGCCGGCCAGCGGGGCGCGCCAGCTGGGCATGGCCTCCATCCAGCCCAGCACACGCGTGCCGATGCGGTTGCTGTTGGGTGCCAGCAGCGCGAGTGCACCCAGCACGCCGAACCACGCGAGCGCCACCGTGGGCTGCAATCCGGCATTCCAGAGCAGCAGGCCCGGGTCCGTGTTGGCCGGTACATGGCCCACCATGGACTGCAGCATGCGCAGTGCGCCGGCCAGGGATTCGGCGCGGAAGAGCACCCAGGCGACGACCACGCACAGGAAGGTCAGCAGCCAGGCACCGGCGCGCAGCACGGGGCGCACAGCGTGGGGGGCCTGCCAGCCCAGGTACTGCACCGCGGCACGAAACCCGTGGTTGACCATCAGGTAGCCGCCATGCAGCGCACCCCAGACGATGAACGACCAGTCCGCGCCGTGCCACAGGCCGCCCAGCACCATGGTGATGCCCAGGTTCAGATAGCGGCGCACGCGGCCCTTGCGGTTGCCGCCCAGCGCCAGGTATAGGTAGTCACGCAGGAAGTTGGACAGCGTGATGTGCCAGCGGCGCCAGAAATCGCTGATGCTCAGCGCCTTGTAGGGCGAGTCGAAGTTGAAGGGCAGGCGGATGTTGAACATCCAGGACAGGCCGATGGCCATGTCGGAATAGCCCGAGAAGTCGAAGTAGAGCTGGAAGGTGTAGGCCAGGGCGCCGATCCAGGCTTCGGCCAGCCCGGCGTGGGCGCCGGCGCGGTCCACGGGGGAGAAGACGGCGTCGGCATAGGGCGCGATGCCATCGGCGAGCACGACCTTCTTGACCAGGCCGATGCAGAAGATCGCCATGCCGGCGCTGAAGTGGCCGGCATGGAAGCGGTAGACCTGTGCGTTGCCGAACTGCGGCATCATCTGCGCGTGGTGCAGCACGGGCCCTGCGATCAGGTGCGGGAAGTAGGTGACGAAGAGGCCGTAGTGCAGCGGCCGGGTTTCGCGGACCTTGCCCTGCCAGGTGTCGACGAGGTAGGCGATCTGCGTGAAGGTGTAGAACGAGATGCCGATCGGCAGGATGACCCTGGCCATGCGCCAGTCCAGCCCGAAGGCCGCGACGACATTGGCCACGAAGAAGTTGGCGTACTTGAAGTACGCCAGCGCGCCCAGGTTGGCGACCAGGCCCGCGACCAGCCAGGCCCGGCGCGCCGCCTGTGCCTCTGCATGGAGGATGCGCTGGCCGATCAGGAAGTTCGTCGCGATGGAGCCCAGCAGCAGCAGCGTGAACACCGGCATCCAGTAGCCGTAGAAGAACACCGAGGCCGCGAACAGCCACAGTGCTGCGGCGGCGGGTGAACGGCGTCCCCATACGAAAAAGCCGACCAGGACGATCGGCAGGTACAGGAACGCGAACGTGGCGGTGGTGAACAGCACAGTGGGCTTGCGTGCCAGGAGGCACGGCCGCGCATCTTAATGGCTTGGCTGGTGCGTGGCGCTGGTCGGGATCGCCGGCGCGGCCGTCCGAAGTGCGGCCCCGGCGTGGACCTGGATGCGCGCGGCGGGCGCGCCCCGTCTCAGTGCCGGCCTGCGCGCAGCGCGGAGACGCGGTCGGCGATGACGGCCGTGTCGCGCGCCTCGTCGGCGCAGACCAGGTACTTTTCGAGGTCCAGCACGGCCTCGTCGGTGTTGCCCAG
>DATKFT010000524.1:0-2645 GCA_035544335.1 Pseudorhodoferax sp. | reverse complement strand
GTGTTCGAGGGGATCATCCCCAACCTGGAACGCCGCTACCGCGAGACCGATTCCGTCGCCGTGCGCGAGGAACTGGCCAAGTACCAGAACAACCAGCCCTGCCCGGCCTGCCACGGCACGCGGCTGCGCACCGAGGCGCGCCACGTCAAGCTGGGCGACGGCGAGCAGGCGCGCGCGATCTTCGAGATCAACGGCTGGCCGCTGCGCGATGCGCTGACCTATTTCCTGACGCTGGACATGCACGGCGCCAAGCGCGAGATCGCCGACAAGATCGTCAAGGAGATCACCGCGCGGCTGAACTTCCTCAACAACGTGGGGCTGGACTATTTGTCGCTGGAGCGCAGTGCCGACACGCTGTCGGGCGGCGAGGCCCAGCGCATCCGGCTGGCGTCGCAGATCGGCTCGGGCCTGACCGGCGTGATGTACGTGCTGGACGAGCCGTCGATCGGCCTGCACCAGCGCGACAATGACCGCCTGATCGGCACGCTCAAGCACCTGCGCGACATCGGCAACTCGGTGCTGGTGGTCGAGCATGACGAGGACATGATCCGCGCCTGCGACTACGTGGTCGATATCGGTCCGGGCGCCGGCGTGCACGGCGGCATGATCGTGGCCGAGGGCACGCCGCAGCAGATCGAGGCTGCGCCGGCCTCGCTGACCGGACAATACCTGTCGGGCCAGCGCCGCATCGAAGTGCCGAAGCAGCGCACCGCGCCCGACGAAGAGCGGCTGCTGCGCATCGTCAACGCCAGCGGCAACAACCTGCGCAATGTCACCGCCGAAGTGCCGGTGGGCCTGTTGACCTGCATCACCGGCGTGTCGGGCTCGGGCAAGTCGACGCTGATCAACGACACGCTGTACCACGCCGTGGCGCGCCACCTGTACGGCTCGACCCCGGAGCCGGCGGCGCACGACCGCATCGAGGGACTGGAGCATTTCGACAAGGTCATCAATGTCGACCAGAGCCCGATCGGCCGCACGCCGCGCTCCAACCCGGCCACCTACACCGGCCTGTTCACGCCGATCCGCGAGCTGTTCGCCGGCGTGCCGGCGGCCAAGGAACGCGGCTACGACCCGGGCCGCTTCTCGTTCAACGTCAAGGGCGGGCGCTGCGAATCGTGCCAGGGCGACGGCGTGCTCAAGGTCGAGATGCACTTCCTGCCGGACGTCTACGTGCCCTGCGACGTCTGCCACGGCAAGCGCTACAACCGCGAGACGCTCGAAGTCCTGTACAAGGGCAGGAACATCTCCGAGGTGCTGGACCTGACCGTCGAGCAGGCGCACGAGTTCTTCAGCGCGGTGCCGGTGGTGCGGCGCAAGCTGCAGACGCTGCTGGACGTGGGCCTGGGCTATATCCGGCTGGGGCAGTCGGCGACCACGCTCTCCGGCGGCGAGGCGCAGCGCGTGAAACTGTCGCTGGAGCTGTCCAAGCGCGATACCGGGCGCACGCTCTACATCCTGGACGAACCCACCACGGGCCTGCACTTCCACGATATCGAACTGCTGCTCAAGGTCATCCACAAGCTGCGCGACCAGGGCAATACCGTCGTCATCATCGAGCACAACCTGGACGTCATCAAGACCGCCGACTGGCTGATCGACATGGGGCCGGAAGGCGGCGCCGGCGGCGGCCAGGTGATTGCGCGCGGCACGCCGGAGGATGTCGCCCGGAACAAGGCGAGTTTTACGGGCAAGTACCTGAAGCCGTTGCTCAAGCGCGCCTGATGCTTCAGTCCAGCCCCGCAGCCGGCAGCACGCGCGTGCGCCGCGCCGCGCCACCCTGCGGCAACTCGATTGCCACGCCGCCACCGCTGTCGGCGCCATGGCCGGTCAGCGCGGTGATCACCACCTGGTGCGTGACCATCAGGTAAGGACCGCCGCGCGGGTCGAGCCCGTCGATCAGCCGCGACAGCTGCGCGACCTGCGCGTCGCGGCGCTGTGCGTCGGCGCCGAAGAACGAATTGAGCAGCGGCTGCACCTGTACCGGCCCCACGCCCATCAGCCGCGCCGTGTCCTGGCAGCGGCACCAGGCGCTGCTCCACACCTGCGTCGGCCGGAAGCCGGCTGCCTTCCAGCTCGCGCCCAGGCGCGCCGCCTGCTCGCGTCCGCGCGCGTCGAGGTTGCGCTGGGTGGCGCAATCGGCCAGCCGGAACCCGGGCGGGTCGCCCACGCCGGGTGCGCTGGCATGGCGCAATACCACCACGACGTTCGGATGCCGCAGCTCGCTGACCGCGATCTCGCGTTGTGATGCCGCAGCGACCTGTGCGGCGGCAAGCAGGGGGACGATGGCAAGCACAGACAGCCATCTGCAAAAGGCGGCCATGGGCGGCTCCGGTGGTGGGCCAACCCCTCCGGTATAGCAGGCGCCGGCTTGCTTTCGCTACCTCGCGCCCTACCATGAAGCGGACAGCGATACCCCATCGCACAGGAGCCACGCCATGGAACTGACGGTCGTACCGGTCACCAAGCCGGAAGCCACCAACTTTATCTTCGGCCAGTCGCACTTCATCAAGACCGTGGAAGACCTGCACGAGGCGCTGGTCGGCACGGTGCCCGGCATCCGCTTCGGGCTGGCGTTCTGCGAGGCCTCGGGCAAGCGGCTGGTGCGCTGGTCTGGCACCGACGAGCACCTGATCGACATGGCC
>DATKFT010000523.1:0-9589 GCA_035544335.1 Pseudorhodoferax sp. | reverse complement strand
CACGATGGGCGCGATGGCCATCAGCGAAGCGGCCGACAGCTTGGCCCAGAACAGGCCCTCTGGGCTGGAGTAGGAGGCGATCAGCGTGGCCAGCGTGCCGGCCTTGGCGGACGTGAGGTTCAGCGCCCAGAAGGCCTCGTTCCAGCTCAGCACCAGGCACAAGAGGCCGCAGGACGCCAGGCCGCCGACCGACAGCGGCAGCACCACCTCGCGGAACTCGGTCCAGAGGTTGGCGCCGTCCATGCGCGCGGCCTCCAGGATCTCGGCCGGGATCTCCTTGTAGTTGGTGTAGAGCATCCAGACCATGATGGGCAGGTTGGACAGCGTGAACACGATGATCAGCGCGGGCAGCGTGTCCAGCATGCCTGCGGTCTGCGCGAGCACGTAGATGGGCACCAGCGCGCCCACGGCCGGCATCATCTTGGTCGACAGCATCCACATCAGGATGTCGCGCGTGGCCCGGGTCTTGAAGAAGGCCATGGAGTACGCGGCCGGCGCGGCGATCGCCAGGCCCAGCAGGGTCGAGGCCACGCTCGCGATCAGCGAGTTCTTTGCATAGAGCAGGTAGTCGCTGCGGCTTTGCACCTCGGCGAAGTTGTGCAGCGTGGGCTCGAACACGAACAGCGGTGGCACGGCGATGGCCTGCAGCTCGGTCTTGAAGGCCGTCAGGAACAGCCAGCCCAGCGGGAAGAACAGCAGCAGCGCGACGGCCCAGGCCACGACGGTGCGCAGCGCGGTGGGCCAGAAGGTGTTGGGAGGGGTGCTGGCTTGCATGGCTCAATCGAGGTTTTTTCCGATGATGCGGATCAGGAAGGCCGCCACGATGTTGGCCAGCACCACCGCGAACAATGCGCCGGCCGAGGCCACGCCCACGTCGAAGTTCAAGAGCGACTGCTTGAAGATCAGGTAGGTCAGGTTGGTGCTGGCGTTGCCGGGGCCGCCACCCGTGGTGATCGCGATCTCGGCGAACACCGAGAGCAAAAAGATCATCTCGATCATGACGACCACGGCCATGGCCCGGCCCAGGTGCGGCAGCGTCAGGTGGTAAAAGCGCTGCACCGCGCCCGCACCGTCCATGCGCGCGGCCTCCATCTGCTCGCGGTCCAGCGACTGCAGCGAGGTGATGAAGATCAGGCAGGCGAACGGCAGCCACTGCCAGGCCACCATGACGACGATGGACAGCAGCGGCAGATCGGTCAGCCAGTCCACGGGCTCGGCGCCGAAGAACTTCCAGACATTGGCCAGCACACCGTAGATCGGGTTCATCATCATGTGCTTCCACAGCAGCGCGTTGACTGTGGGCATGACGAAGAAGGGCGAGATCAGCAGCACGCGCACGATGCCCCGGCCCGGGAATGGCTCGTTGACGAGCAGCGCCAGCAGCACGCCGCCGATCAGCGTGACGAGGACCACGCTGCCGATCAGCACCAGCGTGTTGCCCACGGCCGGCCAGAAGTCCGGGTCGGTCACGAAGTAGGCGAAGTTCGCGAGGCCCGCGAACGGGTGCTCGCCGGGCTGCATGAGGTTGTAGCTGACGAACGAGAAGTACAGCGTCATCAGCAGCGGCACGATCATCCAGAGGAAGAGCGTGAACACCGCGGGGGCCAGCAGGGCCCGGGGCAGGAGCCGGTTCATGGGGAAGGCCTGCCTGTGCTTACTTGTAGTAGCCCGCCTTCTTCATCTCGCGCTCGGCAAGCGTCTGCGAGGCCTTGAGCGCCTGGTCCACCGTGGCGCGGCCGGCCAGTGCCGCGCTCATCTGCTGGCCCACGCCCAGGCCGATGGCCTGGAACTCGGGGATGGCCGCGAACTGCACGCCCACATAGGGCGACTTGGGCAAGGTGCTGTCGCTCTGGTTGGCCGAGTCGATGGCCTTCTTCTCGGCCGCGGCGAACCTGGCGAGCTTCTGGAATTCGGGATTCGCGTAGGTGCTCTTGCGCGTGCCCGTGGGCACCGCGCCCCAGCCATGCTCCTTGGCCACGAGGTTCACATAGTCCCTGGAGGTGGCCCAGCGGATGAACTTCTGCGCGGCCTCGTCCTTGGTCGAGCTGGCCGGAATCGCGAGGTTCCAGGACCACAGCCAGTTCGCGCCCTTGGGCGTGACGGCGGTGGGCGCCTGCGCGAAGGCCACCTTGTCGGCCACCTTGGACTGCTTGGGGTCGCTGATGAAGGAGGCCGCGATGGTCGCGTCCACCCACTGCGCGCACTTGCCTTCGTTGAACAGCGCGAGGTTCTCGTTGAAGCTGTTGGCCGAGGCGCCGGGCGGGCCGTACTGCTTCATGAGGTCCACGTAGAAGCCGATCGCGTCCTTCCAGGGCTTGGATTCGAGCTGCGGCTTCCAGGCCATGTCGAACCACTGGCCGCCCCAGGTGTTGACCATGGTGGTCAAGAGGGCCATGTTGTCGCCCCAGCCCGGCTTGCCGCGCAGGCACATGCCGTAGACACCGGCCTTGGGGTCGTGCACCTTGGCCGCGAAGGCCCGGACCTGCTCCCAGGTCGGCTGCTCGGCGATCGTGATGCCGGCCTTGTCCGCGAGGTCCTTGCGGTACATCAGCATGGAGCTCTCGGCGTAGAACGGCGCGGCGTAGAGCTTGCCCTGGTAGGACAGGCCGTCGCGGATGGCCGGCAGCAGGTCGTCCACGTCGTAGGCCGCATCCGTGGCAATCGGCTTGAGCCAGCCCTTCTTGGACCAGATCGGCGCCTCGTACAGGCCGATGGTCATCACGTCGAACTGCCCGCCCTTGGTGGCGATGTCGGTCGTCACGCGCTGGCGCAGCACGCCCTCCTCCAGCGTGACCCACTTGAGCTTGATGCCGGGGTTGGCCTTCTCGAACGCTGGCGTGAGCTTCTGCATCTCGATCATGTGCCCGTTGTTCACGGTGGCAATGACGAGTTCCTGGGCCTGGACGGCCAGGCCGGCGGTGACCAGTGCCGTGGCGAGGGCGGTGCGGACGAAGCGCTGCATGGTGTCTCCTGACGTGGAATCGGCGTGCCACGATTGTTGGAGACCCGGTCTTGCGCGTCTTGTACCGCTCAGTGCGCCATTGATACTTTTATGCGCCAGAGGATCCGGATATTCCCGCATCCGGAACCAGGAAGCATCGGTCAGGCGGGGGCTACGGTGCTGTGCCCGCCCTGCCCACGCCCAGCGGTGGGCCTGTCAGTCGACCTTGATGCCCGCCTGGCGTACCAGCACTTCCCATTTGGCGCTTTCGCTGCGGATGAAGCCGTCGAACGCCTCCGGTCCCATCCGCGTGTATGTGAGGCCCTGGGCGACGAAGACCTTCTGGGCTTCTTCCGACTGGATGATCCGGTCCACTTCGGCCGCAATCTTCGCGGTGACGGGGGCTGGCGTTCCCGCGGGAGCCAGCAGGCCCGTCCAGTTGCGGACCTCGAAGTTCTTGATGCCCTGCTCCGCCATGGTCGACACATTGCCGAGCGCCGGCGCGCGCTTGTTGCCGGCGGTGGCCAAGGCGATCAGCTTGCCGTCCTTGATGAACGGCAGCGCCGGTGCCAGCGTCGCGAACGACATCGACACCTGGCCTGCGACCAGGTCGTTCAGCGCCGGGACATTGCCCTTGTAGGGGATGTGCGTGATGAAGATCTTCGCGTCTGCCTTCAGCAGTTCGCCAGCGAGCTGGCTCGTCGTGCCAGAGCCACCGGAGGCATAGGTCAGCTCGCCCGGTTTCTGCTTGGCCAGCGCAATCAGCTCTGCCGCGGAGCGGGCGGGCAGCGAGGGGTGCACGACCAACACGGTTTCGGCGTCTGCGACGAAGGCCACCGCTGCGAAGTCCTTTGCCGCGTTGTAGGGCATCTTGGGGTAGATCAGCGGGTTCACCGCCTGCGTGCCGATGGTCCCCATCACGAGCGTATGACCGTCCGGAGCGCTCTTGGCCACCAGGTCTGCGCCGATGTTGCCTCCGGCACCAGGACGGTTGTCGATGACGACGGGCTGGCCAAAACTGACGGACAGGCCCTTGCCGATGATGCGTGCCAGCAGGTCGGAGTAGCCCCCTGGCGGGAAGGGCACGACGATGCGCATCGGCTTCGTCGGGAAGGCGGCGTCCTGCGCCAGTGCAGCGCAGGGCAGCGCGGCCAGCAGCGACAGTGCGAGGCCGCTGAGCAGTGTGCGACGGCAGGTTGGATCGACGAAGGGGGTCATGGGGGTTCCTTGGGTTATCGGGGCGCAAACATCACGCTCGGTCAGCCCATGGCGGTCTGGCTGACCCTCTTCTGGATGCAAACGACAGGCCTGAACACCGCGGTGCCACGCTCTCGCAGGCCTTGTGACGCAGATCGAGAAGACCGTTGCCGCAGGGCTCTTCGCGCGAGAAACTTTTGCGCGGCTTGGCGTCCGCATGCAAAGGCGTCCCGGTCGCTCGCTTCCTCTGCCGCCTTCGGCGCCAGCCATGCCGCGCGTGCGGCCCATGGCGGGGCGGCGAAGGATGCAGGCCTTGCACCGGGAGGCCCCGGTCTGGTGCAGTGCGGCAGTGCGCGTGGCCTACCGGACCTCGGCCGGCTCGGCCGCGCGGGAGGCGTCGCGCATCAGCGCCTGGTAGATCGCCGGTGCG
This sequence comes from Pseudorhodoferax sp., assembly GCA_035544335.1. Classification (GTDB taxonomy): domain Bacteria; phylum Pseudomonadota; class Gammaproteobacteria; order Burkholderiales; family Burkholderiaceae_C; genus Pseudorhodoferax. The sequence goes on along the minus strand of DATKFT010000523.1, from coordinate 5,021 downwards.
GTCGCCCCCTCGGTGCTGAACAGCAGAACGCGCGAACTCGCGTCCAGGCCGAGCGCGCTGCGGACTGCGGGCGCACGGCAGGCGGCGAGCAGGCCGCCTGCGCCCGCCGCCCCGCTCTCGCCGGACACCAGCCCTGCCTCAGCTCCCGCCCTCGCCAGCGTCCGCATGGCCTCGACGGCTTCGTCCTCGCCGATGGTCATGTAGGCCGTGGCGAGCTGCGTGAGCACATCCCATGCGATGTCAGACGGTCGATAGCACTCCAGCATCGACATGACGGTCGCGTCCTGCGCAGGCACGGTCACGCATTCGCCTGCCAGGTTGCTGGCGAACAGGCAGGCGGCACGCTCGGGCTCGACGATGACGAACCTGGCTTGCGCATGGATGTTCAAGGCAATGGCCGCGGCCATGGCGGCTGCAAAGCCTCCGACACCGGCTTGCAGGAACACGTGGGTCGGCTTGCCGCGCAGCTGGCTCTTCAGTTCGTGCACCATGGCGGTGTAGCCCTGCATGACCATGCGTGGGATGTCCTCGTACCCCTCCCAGGATGTGTCGGAGACGATGGTCCACGCATGGGCCTCGCACTCTGCGGTCGCGAAGCGGACCGCGTCGTCGTAGTTCCCCTGCACGACGACCATCTCGGCACCGTAGCGTGCGATGGCCTCGACGCGCTCCGGGCTCACGCCTTCGTGCACGTAGATGCGCGCCCGCAGGCCCAGGAGATTCGCGCCCGCGGCAACCGACTTGCCATGGTTGCCGTCGGTGGCGCATCCGACGGTCAGCAGCCTGAGCCGCGAACGCAGGTTGGGGTCCAGCAGTTCCTGCGGCGCCACGGCGCGGCCCAGCTCGCGCTGCAGGTGCTGCTGCGCGATGCGCACCACGGCGTACGCCCCGCCCAGGGCCTTGAAGCTGCCCAGACCGAAGCGGCCCGATTCGTCCTTGAGCTCGACGGCTGCGACGCCCAGGTGCTGGGCGAGGTCGCCGAAGTCGTGCAGCGGTGTGGGGCGGTAGCTGGGATGCAGCGCCATGGTCTGCACCACCTGGGCGACCCCTTCAGGCCCGAACGCCTGGATGGTGCCGGCCGAGAGCGCCTGGCCGTGGCGCGTGGAACGGTTGAGTTCGAACATGTCGATGCCCTTGCGCAGCCTCAGCCCAGGTCCATCTCGGGCAGCGTGACGAGCTGAACGCCCGCCTTCAGCAGCGCATCCTTCACCGCTGCGGCCACGGCGACGGCCGTCGGCTCGTCGCCATGGATACACAGCGAGTGAACCTGGCAAGGAATTTCCTTGCCGTTGCGCGACACGATGGTCTTGCGCAGGACCATGTTCAGCACCTGCTCGACAGCCTTCTCCGGGGTCTTGTGCACCGAGCCCGGGACCTTGCGAGGCGTCAGGTTGCCGTCGTCGTCGTACTGCCGGTCGCAGAAGCCCTCGAGCGCCACCTGCAGGCCCAGCTCCCTGCCGGCCCGCTCCATCTGGGAGCCGGCCAGGGCGACGTAGATGATGTCCTTGTCGACCACCTGGATGGCACGGCCGATGGCCTCGGCATAGGCGTGGTCCACCGCGGCCATGTTGTTCAACGCGCCGTGCGGCTTGAGGTGCGTCACCTTGGTGCCCGCATAGCAGGCCATGGCCTGCAGCGCCCCGACCTGGTAGGCCACCATGTTCTCCAGGTCATCGGGTCGCATCTGGATCTGGCGCCGTCCAAAGCCCCAGAGGTCGTTGAAACCAGGGTGGGCACCGATGCTGACGCCGCGCTCCACGGCACGCTCCACCACGCGCCGCATGACGGTGGGGTCTCCCGCGTGGAAGCCGCAGGCGATGTTGGCCGAGCCGATGAGGTGAAGGATGCCGTCATCGTCGCCGATGTCATAGGCGCCAAAGCCTTCGGCCATGTCTGCGTTGATGTTGATCTGAAGGGGCATGGGGGTGTTTCCTGGAAGGCCGTTGAAGTGGGTTCGTGGAAATCTTATTGCGCCACACCCGGCACAACTTATTAAACTAAAGCCATGGAGCACAACAAATTTGCGTCTGAAGGCCCCACAACGGGGATTGCGCTCGATGCCTTCGACATGAAGCTGCTCGGGCTGCTGCAGGACGACTCGCGTGTTTCACAAGCCGAACTCGGGGAGAAGGTGAACCTTTCGACCGCAGCGGTGAACCGCCGCCTGAAACGGCTGACGACTGCCGGCGTCATCCAGCGGTTTGGCGCGGTCCTTTCGCCTGTTCACCTGGGCCATCCCTTGACCATCGTGACCCTGGTGGAAACCGAGAGCGAACGCATCGACCTGCTCGATGTGATGAAGCGCAGCTTCTCGGACTGCCCGCAGGTGCAGCAGTGCCACTACGTCACGGGCGAATGGGACTTCGTGCTCATCTTCGTGGTGAGCGCGATGTCGGAGTACACGGCGCTCACCCGGCAGCTCTTCTTCAAGAGCAACAACGTCAAGCGCTTCAAGAGCCTGGTGTCGATGGACTCGGTCAAGGCCTCGCTGCACGTCCCCATCGTGCTTGCGGCGCGGCAGGCCCATGGCGCCGACGAGCCCACTGGAAGTTGACAGCGGGCCAGCCTCTGCTCTGGAACCGCCCCGGGGCGGTTCACGGCGACCGCCGGCGCGAATCGGCGCTAGTCGGCGCCCGCCGCCGGGTGGTCTTCCAGCGGGATGAAGGCCTCGCCCGAGGGCGCCAGCGCCACGATGGAGCCCGACTCGATGTCGTAGACCCAGCCGTGCAGGCTCAGCTTGCGCTGGGCCAGCGCGAGCGCGACCGAGGGATGGGTGCGCAGGTTGTGCAGCTGCGCGATCACGTTCTCGCGCACCATGCTGTCGACGCGGGCCCGGTCGCTTTCGTGCTGCTTGGCTTCGTTGATCATGCGCGCGGCGTCGGCATAGCGCAGCCAGTTCTTCACGGCGGGCATGTGGTCCAGGCACGCACAGGTGGCCACGGCCGTCATGGCGCCGCAGTCCGAATGCCCGCAGACCACGATGTCGGTGACCTTGAGCACGGCCACCGCGTACTCCACGGTGGCCGACACGCCCCCGGGTTCCGGACCGAAGGACGGCACGATGTTGCCGGCATTGCGGATCACGAACAGGTCGCCGGGTTCACGCTGCGTCACCAGCTCGGGGACCATGCGGCTGTCCGAGCAGGAAATGAACAGGGTCGTCGGTTCCTGCTTGGTCGCCAGCTTGTGGAACAGCTCCTTGCGCGCGGGAAAGACCTCGCGTTGGAACCGCAGAAAACCATCGACCACATCGCGCATCGCATCTCCCGTCTGGCGTGGCTGCGCGACGTCCTGGATGGGCGCGCAGCAGGGCACAAGCCGGGCAGTTTAGCCCTGGCCTGCGGCACGGACCTGCCATGGGATGTCGCCCGCCAGCCGGCTGCACGCCCTGCCCGGGAGCCGGGCTAAGGCTGCTGAGGCAGGTCGGGCCGGCCGGGCTGGTGGGCGGCGGCCGCGATGCGCGCGCCGATGCCTTGCAAGGCCTGCAACGCCCCGGCCGGCACCGCCACGTCGTGCGCGCCGCGCACCTGGGGCTCGCCCGGGTTGATGCGCACGAGCCGGGCCTTCAGGCTGCGCTGCAGGCCCTGCACGAAATGACGCACCGAGGGCACGGCCGTGCCGGCGCCGATCTCCACGACCACCAGCCGCGCGCGCCGGCGGGCCAGGCCGCCCAGCCAGTCCTGCAGCCGCCCGGCCTGCACCTGCTCGCGCTGCGGATTCCAGTCGCCATCGCCGAACATCAGGATGTTGGGCCGTGCCAGCGCGCCGCAGTGCGGACAGCGCGGCAGCGCGCCCAGCAGCCGGCAGTGCCGCTCATCGATCTCGGGCACGAAGTCGCTGGCCGCCCAGATCGCGCCGCGGCAGTCGTCCAGGCACTGCAGGTGGTGGATGGAGCCATGGCATTCGTGCAGCGCCGCGGGCTCCGTGCCGGCCTGCTGGAAATGCCCGTCCACATTGCTCGTGAAGACGGCCCAGCCGCCGGGCATGCGCTGCCCCCAGTCCTGCAGCAGCGCAAAGCCCGCATGCGGGCGCGTGCGCCGGTACAGCGCCAGGCGGTGGCCGTAAAAACCCCAGGCCTGGACGGGGTCGCGCCGGAACGCGGCCGGCGAGGCCGCGGCATGGAAGTCGATGCCCGCGCGGCCCAGCGCGGGGTAGGCGCGCCAGAACCCCTGCCGGCCGCGGAAATCGGGCAGCCCCGAATCCACGCCCATGCCCGCGCCGCTCGCCACGAGCAGCGCATCGGCCTCGGCGATGCAGGCGGCAGCGCGCGCGAACGCATCGTCCAAAACCCTGGTGTCCAGCTCCATGCGCCGCACTCTACAGAAGGCGTTGAAGAAGGCTTTTGCGCGGCGGGGGCGTTACACCGGTGTCACATGCACTGCCTACACTCGTTCGCATGCAAAAAGGCATCGTCATCGCGGTCGCTGCAACGGCGGGCCGCCTGGTCCTGGAAATCGACGGCGGCCGCTGCGCCATCCTGCAGTTCATCAAGGGCGCCACCGTGCGCGCCGGCGACGTGCTGTCGGGCAAGTTCTTCAACGTGGGCGGTGCCCGGCTGCAGCACCTGGACGGGCAGGCCGTGGTCTGCGCGATGCTGGGCTTTCGCTCGCGCGAGAAGGCGCTGCGCATGCTGGGCCAGGCCTGAAGGCCTGATCAGCGCGGCACGGCGCACACCGCAGCACTGCCCGAAGCCGACAGGGCCTGCTGTTCGTCCTCGTTGGCCGCCATGCCGCGCGCATTCTTGGCATGGGTCACGGCCATGTCGCGCGGCAGCTGCACGCCGTTCTTGACCGCGAGGATCTCGGCCATCACGCTGACCGCGATCTCCGCGGGCGTCTTGCTGCCGATGTAGATGCCGATGGGGCCGCGCAGGCGCGCGAGCGAGTCCTCGGTCTGCTCGAAATGCTCGAGCATGCGCTGGTGGCGCGCCTCGTTGTTGCGCCGCGAGCCGATCGCGCCCACATAGAAGGCCTCGGTCTCCAACGCCTCCAGCAAGGCCAGGTCGTCGAGCTTGGGGTCGT